>JAZNFJ010000131.1:0-23436 GCA_045589035.1 Candidatus Avilachnospira sp.
CGGTATCGAAGCCGTGGACGACAAGGACGATGTGATGCTCATCGAAAACGGCGGTGTCATCATCCGTATGGCCGCTTCCGATATCAACACCTACGGCCGCGCCACCCAGGGTGTCCGCGTCATGCGTGTGGAGGAGGGCAACGAGGTCATCTCCCTTCAGCGGACGGACAAGGAAGAAGAGGAAGAATAATAAAATAAGCCTTCCCCTTGAGGGGAAGGTGGCCGAGCAAAGCGAGGTCGGATGAGGTGTAGCTATCGATAATGCCTGCACACACCTCATCAGTCAGCTTCGCTGACAGCTTCTCCTCAAGGAGAAGCCTATGAGGGTGCATACATGAAAACAGTCACAATCTACACCGACGGGGCTTGCTCCGGCAACCCCGGACCCGGTGGCTGGGGCGCCATCCTCAGCTTTAACGGCATCGAGAAGGAACTTTCCGGCGGCGAAGCCATGACCACCAACAACCGCATGGAGCTGACCGGTGTGATCCGCGCGCTGGAAGCTTTGAAAGAGCCCTGCATCGTGGAGCTTTACTCCGATTCCAAATATGTGATCGATGCTTTGGAAAAGGGCTGGGTCTATGGCTGGAAGAAAAAAGGCTGGATCAAATCCGATAAAAAGCCCGCCCTCAATGTGGATCTGTGGGAGATTTTGCTCCCCCTCATCGAAAAAAATGAGGTCCGTTACCATTGGGTCAAAGGCCACGCTTCCAACGAAAAAAACAACCGCTGCGACGAATTGGCAGTGGCAGAAAGCAAAAAGCACGCATCTGTATGATGCGTGCTTTTCTTTATCGCAATGCTTTTGCCAGAGGTTTGCTCTGCTGCTGGGCTTCCAGAAGCTGCAGAATGATGGAATTGGACACCATAAAGCCCTTGGGAGTCAGCCGCCAGCGGCCGGTTTCCGTCTGCTCTGCCAGATCCCGCTGGGCATAGGTCCGCAGCAGTTCTTCCAGAGGGGCAAAAGGCAGCAGATAGGTCTGCATATACTCGTTTTCCTCGATGCCGTGGGCAGTCCGCAGCCGCAGCATCAGATATTCCCCTGCCCGCTCCCTGTGGGGAATGGCTTCGCACTCAGAGAGGATGGTACCCTGTTCCAGAACGCCTGTAATATAGCGGTCCAGATTGGCTTCCGCCGTGAATCGCTTGCCGCCGAAGTCAGAAGCCGCCGCAGGACCGAAGCCGATGTAGGGCTTGCCCGTCCAGTATTTCAGATTATGGCGGCATTCCTTGCCGGGCAGGGCGAAATTGGAAATTTCATACTGGTGCAGACCGAAGTTTTCCAAAGTTTCCACGGCGTAGAAATACATATCCGCCTGGGCATCGTCATCGGGAAGGTTCGCACCCTCTTTGTACTCCCAGAGGGGGGTGTTGGGTTCGACTTTCAGTCCGTAGCAGGAAATGTGGTCCGGCTTCAGCTCCATGACATTGCGGAGAGTCGCCATCCACTGCTCCCGGCTCTGGTTGGGCAGGCCGAACATCAGATCCACGGAAACATTGGTGAAGCCGGCTCTGCGTGCCTGTGTCACCGCCATCTGGGCCTGCCGATAGTTGTGGGGACGGCCCAATGCCTTCAGCTTGCTGTCATCATCGGTCTGGATGCCGATGGAAATGCGGTTAAAACCGGCTCTGCGCAGTTTCTGCAAAGAAGCGCTGGTGACACTGTCCGGATTGGCTTCAAAGGTGATCTCCGCGCCGGGGTCCAGATGGAAGCGGCGGTCGATCTCCGTGAGGATTCGGATGAGATTCTGCGCCCCGAAGAAGCTGGGCGTGCCGCCGCCAAAGTAGACGGAGTCCACGGTGTAGCCCACTACCCGCTGGGCGGTTTCCTTGATGTGTGCCAGGACGGCATTGAGGTACAGATCCATGCTCTCGTGGTTCATGCCGCCGCCAAGGGAGTAGAAATCGCAGTACTGGCACTTGCTGCGGCAGAAGGGCACATGGATGTAAAGACCGAGGGGCTTCAGTTCAGTTGGTTCTTTTTGATTATTCTTTACGATCAACATAGGTTTCTCCTTGTCGAATGCAGAATGTAAAATGCAAAATGCAAAATGATGGTGTCCGGCAAAGCCGGACGAATTGAAATCGTCAGCGAAGCTGACACCTCAATTTTGCATTCTGCATTCTGAATTTTGCATTACTTGGCGATGATTAGTCATCATCGTCAAGTTTCAAAACTGCCATGAAGGCATCGCTGGGGACGGAAACGGTGCCGAAGCTGCGCATCCGCTTCTTGCCTTCCTTCTGCTTCTCCAGCAGCTTCTTCTTACGGGTAATATCGCCGCCGTAGCACTTGGCCAGCACATCCTTCCGCAGGGCCTTGATGGTTTCGCGGGCAATGACCTTGCCGCCGATGGCTGCCTGAACGGGAATTTCAAACATCTGGCGGGGGATATTCTCCTTCAGCTTCACGCAGGTCTTTCTGGCTCTGGCATAGGCACTGTCTGCAAAGAGAATGAAACTCAATGCGTCCACCTGTTCGCCGTTGAGCAGAATATCCAGCTTGACCAATTTACTGGGTCTGTAGCCCAGCAGCTCATAGTCCAGAGAAGCATAGCCGCGTGTTCTGGATTTCAGCGCGTCAAAGAAGTCGTAAATAATTTCATTGAGGGGCATGTGGTAGTGGAGCTCCACGCGGGTGGTGTCAAGGTAGGTCATATCCTTGAACTCACCTCTGCGCTGCTGGCACAGATCCATGATATTGCCCACATAATCCTGGGGAGTGATGATGCTGGCCTTGACAAAGGGCTCTCTTGCTTCGGCAATTTCCGCAGGATCGGGATAGTTCAGGGGGGTGTAGACCTCCACCTCCGTGCCGTCGGTCTTGGTGATCTCATAGACGACATTGGGTGCGGTGGTGATGAGATCCAGATTGTATTCCCGCTCCAGACGCTCCATGATGACTTCCATGTGGAGAAGTCCCAGGAAGCCGCAGCGGAAACCGAAGCCCAGAGCGATGGAATTTTCCTGCACGAAGCTCATGGAGGCATCGTTCAGTTGGAGTTTTTCCAGGGCATCTCTCAAATCGCCGTACTTGGAGCCGTCGGCAGGGTACACACCGGAGAAGACCATGGGCTGAACGGCCTTATAGCCGGGCAGGGCCTCGGTAGTGGGATTTTCCACGGAAGTCACCGTATCGCCTACCTGCGTATCGGAAATGGTCTTGATGGAAGCGGTGAAATAGCCCACTTCGCCTGCCCCCAGACCCTCACAGGGAATCATACCTCTGGGAGCCAGATGGCCGCACTCCACCACTTTGTACTCGGCGCCGGTGGCCATCATTTTCACATCCATGCCGGGGATCAGAGTGCCGTTCATGACGCGAAGATAGACGATGACGCCCCGGTAGGAGTCGTACTGGCTGTCAAAAATCAGCGCCTGCAGAGGTGCATTGCGGTCACCACCGGGAGGGGGTACGTCCCGCACCACCATTTCCAGCACTTCGTGGATGTTGATGCCGTTTTTGGCGGAAATTTCCGGCGCATCCATGGCGGGAATGCCGATGATGTCCTCGATTTCCTGCTTCACTTCCAAAGGCCGTGCGGCAGGCAGGTCGATTTTGTTGACCACAGGCAGGACTTCCAGCCCTTCATCGATGGCAAGATAGGTGTTTGCAAGGGTCTGGGCTTCGATGCCCTGAGAAGCATCCACCACCAGCACCGCGCCTTCGCAGGCGGTCAGACTGCGGGAAACCTCATAGTTGAAGTCCACATGGCCCGGGGTGTCGATGAGGTTCAGCACATATTCCTGTCCGTCATCGGCGGTGTAGTTCAGCCGGACGGCACGGGCCTTGATGGTAATGCCCCGCTCCCGTTCCAGTTCCATGTTGTCGAGAATCTGGTCTTCCATTTCCCGCTTGTCGATGGTGTTGCATTCCTCCAGCAGACGGTCTGCCAGGGTGGATTTGCCGTGGTCAATATGCGCCACGATGGAAAAATTACGAAGTTTACTCTGATCTGTCATAAATACCTCCGGTATTTAATACACATAGTTTTCTTTGGAAGTGGTTTCGTACTTGCTCTCCTGAGAGAAGTATTCGTCCAGAACGGCCCGGACGATCTTACCCAGATTACCGCCCTGTGCGCCCTGCTCCACATAGATGGCAATGGCCACCTGGGGGTCATCGGCAGGGGCATAGCAGACGAAGGATGCGTTGTCGGATGTGTTGCCGGCGCCGTGCTGTGCCGTACCGGTCTTGGCCGCCACCTTGATGGGATAGTCATAGAGGTAGGCAGAAGCCGTGCCGTCCACATCGGAATTGTAGCCGATGCGCTCATGGGCAGCCATCTGCATGCCTTCGTTGATGGCCTTCAATGCCTCGGGGGAAATATCCAGCTTACTTGCCACGGTGGGGGTGCTTTCCTCCAGCAGTTCCTTGAAATCCCAGGAAACCACCCGGCGCAGGTAGGTCGCTTCATATCTCGTGCCGCCGTTTGCCAAGGCGGAGGTGTAGCAAGCCATCTGCAGAGGGGTAAAGGCATTCAAACTCTGTCCGATGACTGCCTGCAGTTTATCGCCGTCCACCCATTCGGACTGGGAAGTGCCGGCAAAGACCTGGGCCTTGCTTTCGGGGTTGGCACGCTGACCGATATATTCTGCCAGCTCACCGCCGGTGGGCTCGCCCAGACCAAGGCTCTTGGCAATGCGGTCCAGTTCCGCCGTGGGCACCTGCAGACCCAGTTCATAGAAATAGTAGTTGCAGGAGTCTCGCAGGGCTTCCATCATGTCGACCACACCGTGGGTGTGACCGGTGCTGGTGTAGATATAGCAGGCGGGGGCATAGCCTTCCAGTTCGTACTTGGTGTAGCGGCCCTGGTCGCGGACGGTGTAGCCGGGGCCGAAGCCTGCCACATCCATGGCGCCGATGGCGGTGCACATCTTATAAATAGAACCGGGGGCATACTGGGCAAAGCGGGTGCGGTCCATGAGGGGGGAGAGGTAATCGTCATCCCGCAGTTTGGCAAAGGATTCCGGGTCCTGGAATTCCTCCATGGTGTAGCCGGGGTAGCTGACGGAGGCGAGGACCTCACCGGTCTTGACCTCCTGCACCACCACGGCACCGCCCTTGGCATCCTTGCCGCCCTTGGAAACACCCACACCGTTTTCCCGCAGGTCGATGATCAGGTCTTCCAGCGCCTGTGCCGCCACAGTCTGCAGGTCGATGTCGATGGAAAGCTCCACATTGGAGCCGGGCTGGGGGACTTTGGTGTAGTACTGCTCCAGCACTTCGCCATCGGCGGTGACGGTGGTTTTCATCTGTCCGTCAGTGCCGTGGAGATAGGATTCAAAGGCCTTTTCCACACCGTCCTTGCCCACCCGGGCATTCATGGCATAGCCTTGTTCCTTGTATTTTTCCGTGTATTCCTCCCAGTTCATGGCGCCGGTGAAGCCCAGCAGATGGGAGGCATAGGGGGTCTTGTATTCCCGGACGGTGGTGGTATCCACAATGACACCGGGGATGTCCAGTTCGATGATGGCGGAAAGCTGTTCGGAGGTCACATCCTCTGCCAGCACATAGTTTTCCAGAGGCATGCCCTGAATGCCGCGGAGTTCCAGCTCGTAGCGGACGGCAATCAGCTGAAATGCCCGCTCATCGCTGAGATCCTTAGGCAGGTTGTAGGCCTCCCGGAGAATTTTCATCAGCGCACCGGCGGAAATATCCGTATCGATGCTGCGGCTTCGCAGGAAGGTCTTGAAATGATCCTGCCAGTTCTGCCCGTAGTCCTCCAGAGTGTAGGCATAGGGCTTGGTGGGGGTAATGGGCAGGTGGCTCTCCATCTCAATGCCCAGTTCTTCGCAAAGATCCAATAGATCCAGAATGGACTGGGTGGGATTGGGGCCGTTGAACAGCACGAAGCTGACGATGACAATGTTATAGCTTGCCCGGTTGGTCACCAGAACGGTGCCGTTGCGGTCGAGAATCTGACCACGGGCGGCTTCCACGGTGGTGTAGTAATAGGTGCTGTCTGCCATGTAGACCGTCTGCTCGTCCACATCGGACTGGATCTTGTACAGGCGGAAGGCGAACAGACCCATGATCAGGGCAATGGAGATGACAAAGGCGGTAATGCGGACGCGGATTCTTCTGTTCACAGGTCGGCACCTACCTTTCTTACGGCCTTGGCCAGCAGATAGATGATGGGGCTGGGGATGATGGAAAGACCGGTGATCACCGGCACCCAGATCAGCAGTCTGCCGGGGGCGTCGTTCAGATAGTATTTGAGGACAAATCTGGCACCTTCATGGAGTGCTGTTGCCGCCAGACACAGGAGCATGGCGGAAAGAAACCGCTTGGCGAGGAAATTGTCGCAGACCCATGCGCCTAAGATGGCCAGGACCGTGTAGGACACCAGAGAAAGTGCCGCATCATCGGCGCCGCAGGCATACCAGACAAAGCCGGCGATCAGACCAAACAGACCGGCGGCTTCGTGATCCACCTGCATGGCAATGCAGACGATGACGATGGGCATGAGGTTCAGCTTCACACCGAACAGCCTTACCCGGCCGAACAGGGTGGTCTGCACCAGCATGACCAGCAGATATAGGAGGGCGAACAGCGCCCACATGATGATTTTTCGGGTTCGTTGGTTCATGGTTTCACCTTGTGAAATGCAAAATGCAGAATGCAGAATGCAAAATGAATCTACTGAATATGTGTCATTGCGAGCACCGAAGGTGCGTGGCAATCCGCTTCCTTATTCGTAACTCTTGAGAATAAACACCTGTTCCAGATCGTCCAGATCGCAGCTGGCTTTCAGCGCCGCGTACTTGGCAACACCAGTTTCGTCCAGAGAAACATTGGTGATCTTACCCAGCAGAAGGCCCTTGGGATACATGGTAGAGCCGGTGGTGACCACCTGATCGCCGTTTTTCAGCACCGCATCGGTGGAAAGGTAGTTCATACGAAGCACCTGGGTGTTTTCCGACTGATAAGTGCCCTGGACCACACCGGTGTGACCGGAAGAGGCAATGGCGGCGCTGATCTCCAGACCGTTATCCAGAATGGTGGTCACGGTCGCCCAGTTTTCACCGATGTCCGTGATGATGCCCACCATCTGCTTGTTCTCCGCCAGGGCTGCCATGCCCAGCTGCAGGCCGTGCTTTTCGCCCTTGCCGATGGTGAAGGTGCTGCGCCAGGAGGAGGCATCGTAGGCGATCAGATAGGCAGGCTCGAAAATATAGTCCCGGTTGGCCTCCTTGATCTCCAGCAGCTGCTCATAGCGCTGATTTTCCCGCTGCAGCTCCTGTGCCGTACGGATCTCCTCCTCCATGTCGGCGATCTGCTGCTTCAGGGCGTCGTTTTCCGCCTGCAGAGATTCGTAGGAGAAGATATAGTTGTAGTACCGCAGAGCCGCCCGGTCAATGGCGGAAACACCGCTCCGCAGCGGGGACAGCAGATTGCCAAACAGCCCCCGGGAGAAAGTGGTGCCGCCCACAACGGCAGTAATGACCGTGGTGACAACGGCCAAAGTGACCGCCACGATCAAAAGGGTCTTGATTTTAGAGGAAAAGAGCTTTTTTTTCATAATATTTGCACTCCTAAAGGCTCCCCTTGAGGGGAGCTGTCAGCGAAGCTGACTGAGAGGTGTATGGGCAGTGATGATTGCATCAATGGCTTCACAAACACCTCTGAAATTTCCGGTTACATCCGTATTGGGAATTCGAAATACACGAATGCCTAATTCATTGAGATAAGCCGTTCGTTTTTCGTCATATTCCTGTCCGGCTTCTTCGTAATGCTGAGAGCCGTCCAGTTCAATGGCCAGTTTTGCTTTTTCGCAGTAAAAATCCAGAATGTAACTTCCGATAATCTTCTGCTTGTATATCTTTACAGGATAATCTTTGAGGAAATCATACCATAGATGCCGTTCTTCTTTGGTCATTTCCTTACGAAGCTGACGGGCATGATGCAGAAGATTGGAGTTTCTCGGTAAAGTCATACTGCCTGCTCACACCTCTCAGTCAAAAATCTTCGATTTTTGCCAGCTCCCCTCAAGGGGAGCCTTTTATGCTTCTGTACTGCCCAAAACTTCCACGCCGTTTTGCCGCAGGACCTTCACCAGACTGCACAGGGGCAGTCCCATGACATTGTAATAGTCGCCGTCCATGGCCTCCACGAAAATGGCGGCCTGATCCTGAATGCCGTAAGCACCGGCTTTGTCCAGAGGAGAGCCCGTTGCCACATAGGCGGAGATTTCTCCCTCAGAAAGGGGCTTGAACCGCAGGTGGGTCTTTTCCACATGGGTCTGGGCCTTGCCCTTCTGCCAAACGCAGAAGGCGGTCATGACCGTGTGGCTTCTGCCGGAAAGGCTGCGGAGCATCTTTTTGGCATCTTCGGCATCTTGTGGCTTGCCCAGCACCACATCGTCCACCACCACGATGGTATCGGCGGAGATGACGGTGTCATCGGGATGGTCTTTGGCGATGGCCTCGGCCTTTCGCCTGCAGACTTCCGCCACGGCATCCTCTATGGAGAGATTTTCGTCCATGGTTTCGTCAATATCGGCGGTGATGATGGTAAAATCCAGCCCCAGCATGGAGAGCAGATCTCTTCTTCTGGGCGATTGGGATGCGAGAATTAACATATAAACCTCCGGTTTATAAATGCAGAATGTAAAATGCAAAATGAAAAATGAATGTGTCCGGCAAAGCCGGACGAATTGAAATCGTCGCACAGCGACACCTCAATTCTGCATTCTGCATTCTGAATTTTGCATTACTCCACACCGCGGGTGTAGAGTCCTCTGGTACAGGTGCCCGGGTCGAACTGTCCATAGCCTTCATACTGGCTGAGGATGGCATCCACTTCCGTGGGATTTTCCGTGGTAAAGTTCAGCCGGTGGGCCCAAAGGCCCATGCCGCCGAAGGTTTCCAGCTTGTCCAGTATGTACAGTTTCTTGCCGTTGTAGAGCACATTGCGGCAAGTGCCGGGGTCTTTCAAAATGGGGAACTCCTCGCCCATGCGGTCGATGAGTTTGGTGGGGGTTTCGCAGGAGCAGGTGCCGGTACGGCCCTTGATGACGCAGTTTTCCATGAGCATCAAAGGCAGTCTGCCGTAGACCATGACTTCCGTAGCCACGGCTTTGCTCAGATCCCGCAGCTGGGGCATGGTCATTTCCAGACTGGCCAGCTGACTCTCCACACCCTGCTCTTTCAGATAGTGCATGGCGCGGGAATTGTAGATATTCAGGCCAAAATCGCCCCGGATGCCAAAGCCCTTCTGCTTTGCCAGCCGAATCTGACCCAGATTTCCCGTCAAAACATGGCGGATGCCCATGGCAAACAGCTGTTCCAGCACGGAAGCCCACTGGCTGCGCTCCCGGTCGGCAATGACCCGGGGCAGAACGGCAGTCAGTTCCGTGTCCACAGGGACCATGGACCGCAGTTCCGGGTGAGAAAGCAGTTCCGAAGCCGGCACATACAGCACCGCCGGGTTCATCCGCAGGAGCTTGGGGGTGATCTGCTCCGCCGTGCGGACGCAGACCGTCAGTTTCGGTGTGCCGGGGATGCCGTCATAGGCGGCAAGGCGGCTGTAGCTGCCCAGCTGGGGCGGTTCCACCCGTCCGCGGATGGCGGTGAGCCGATCCAGCACCTCCCGCCGCATGGCATTGATGGCGGATGCCGGGAGCATCAGTCCCGGTGCGATGGCGGCTTTCACATTGGTGCAGTAATAGGGGGTGCCGCCGGTCTTGCACAGGCGGTCCGTCAGTTCTTTTTCCGTCAGTTCCCGCATGCGGGATGCTTCCGGCACAGGGCCTTTGGTCTTGCAGATATGACCTTCGGCATCCTCCACCGCCAGCTGGCTTTCCTCGCCAGGTGCGATCATGGCATAGAATTTTACGGGCACTCTGGGATTTTCGCCCCGTTCATAGGAGGCTCTGGCCTCTGCCAGCAGTTCCTTGTCCTCGGGGGTGTCCTGATGGGTGCCGAACATATCCTGCCCGGTCTGACCCAGATAATATCCTTGTGTGAATCCCTGCCGGGAGAAGATGGTTTCCAGCTTGTCCCAGTCCGCCTGGGTCACTTCCTTGCCGTCCAGCACATCCCGGTAGACCTTGGTGACGATAGCCACATACTCCGGCCGCTTCATCCGTCCTTCGATCTTCAGGGAGCGGACACCCATGGCGTTCAGTTCCTGCACATAGTTTAAAAGGCAGCTGTCCTTCAGGCTCAGGGGATAGCGGGTTTCTTCAAATCTGCTGTAGCCGTAGGGCAGGCGGCAGGGCTGGGCACACTGACCACGGTTGCCGGACCGTCTGCCGATGACGGAGGACATGAGGCACTGTCCGGAATAGCACATACACAGTGCGCCGTGGACAAAGACCTCGATCTCCACAGGGGAGTTCTTGCAGATGAAGGCAATTTCTTCCCGGGGCAGTTCTCTGGCCAGCACCACCCGGGTGCAGCCCAGTTCCGCGGCCTGCAGCACCCCTTCCAGAGAGTGGATGCTCATCTGGGTGGAGGCATGGATGGGCACGGAAGGGGCGATCTGGCGGCAAAGCTTCACCACACCCAGATCCTGCACGATGAAGGCATCAATGCCAAGACCGGCGGCAGTGCGGATGACTTCGGCGGCCTGGAGCATTTCCCGGTCGGAAATGAGAATATTCAAAGTGAGATGGACCTGCACACCCCGGACATGGCAATAGGAAATGGCCTCCTGCAGCTCTTCCACGGTGAAATTTTTGGCATTGCGCCGGGCGTTAAAATCGCCGTAGCCCAGATATACGGCATCGGCGCCGTTCTGGACGGCAGCCCGCAGGGCGTCCATAGACCCGGCGGGAGAAAGCAGTTCGATCATAAAAGAAGTCCTCAATAGAAGATTGCACCAAAGCCTCCCCTGTGTAAGGGGAGGTGGCATTTGCGAAGCAAATGACGGAGGGGTTGACAATCCCCCAGTCATGGCTTGCACCATGCCAGCCCCCTTTGCACAAGGGGGCCTTTTTACATACGAATTCACCCTACATTTTATCACAAATCTGCCCGTTGGAAAAGCATTGATTTCATATTCTTTATTATAATTGTGTAATTTTTATCTCCTTGACATCCTGTACGGGGAAATTTATAATCAAATCAGAACAGAAAGGGGGGGCTTGGTATGGATCTGCACCGTTCCGGCGAAGATTATCTGGAGGCCATTTACAAACTGCAGAAGCAAAACGGCACCATCCGTTCCATCGATGTGGTGGCAGAACTGGGCTATTCCAAGCCCAGCGTTTCCGTTGCCATGAAGAAGCTGCGGGAAAGCGGCCATGTCTATACCGACGAAAGCGGCCACCTGTTTCTGACCCCCAAAGGCGAATCTGTTGCCAAGCGGATCTATGAACGGCATCAGGTGCTGACCCAAATGCTGGTGGCACTGGGTGTGGAGCAGAAGACTGCCGCCGAAGAAGCCTGCGCCATGGAGCATGTGATCTCCGACGATACCTTCGAAAAAATCAAAGCCCATTTTGTGGAAAAGTCCTGTTGACAACAGCGCTTTAAAGTGCTATAGTCAAAGCAACCGAAAAAAAGGAGAACTTCCTATGACTTGCACCGTCCGCTTTTTTAACGCTTATTACTTTTACTTTCGCACCTGAAAGTAGAAGTGATTTGTGCTGCACCAAAAGCGGAACGGAAAACCCCGTTTTTACTGAAGGCTTCACAGAATCACTTCTGTGAAGCCTTTTTTCATTTGAAAGGAGAACCTGTTATGATCGCCATTCTGAAACCCAACGCATCTCAGCAGCAAATCGACAACCTCATCCGCTGGTTGGAAAGCCAGGGGCTGAAGATCCATATCTCTCAGGGCGATTATTATACCGTTCTCGGTCTGGTGGGCGATACCGGCAAGATCGATATGGAGCTGCTGGCATCTTTGGACATTGTCCAGTCCGTCAAGCGGGTATCCGAACCCTTCAAGCGCTGCAGCCGGGATTTCCAGCCCGATGATACGGTCATTGATCTGGGGAATAGCAAGATTGGCGGCGGCAACTTTGCTCTTATTGCCGGTCCTTGCTCCGTGGAAACCCACGAGCAGATCATCGGTGTGGCAAAGGCCGTCAAGGCCGCCGGCGCAACGGTTTTGCGGGGCGGCGCCTTCAAGCCCCGCACCTCTCCCTACGATTTCCAGGGTCTGGGCAAGCTGGGTCTGGAAATGCTCCAGGAAGCCCGGAAGGAGACCGGCCTTCCCATCTGTACGGAGATCATGAACCTGATCCATCTGCCGCTGTTTGAGGATGTGGATATCATCCAGATCGGCGCGAGAAATATGCAGAACTTTGACCTGCTGAAAGAGGTCGGCAAGCTGAATAAGCCCATTTTGCTCAAGCGGGGACTGTGCGCCACCATGAAGGAGTGGCTCATGAGCGCCGAATATATCATGTCCGAGGGCAACGAGCAGGTCATCCTCTGCGGGCGGGGCATCCGCACCTACGAAACCTACACGAGAAACACTCTGGACCTCTCCGCTGTGCCCACACTGAAGAATCTCAGCCACCTGCCGGTGGTGGTAGACCCCAGCCATGCCACAGGTCAGTCCAAACTGGTGAAGCCCATGGCATTGGCGGCAGCGGCTTCCGGCTGTGACGGTCTGATGATCGAAGTCCACAACGACCCCAAGAACGCCTGGTGCGACGGCGCCCAGTCTTTGACCCCGGAGCAGTTTGCTGAGGTTGCCGAACTGGTGCGGAAGGTCCGGGAGGTCATGGCATGACCGTGGGAATCGTAGGTCTGGGTCTGATCAGCGGCTCTATGGCAAAGGCATACGCAGAAGCCTGCCACCGGGTGCTGGCGGATAACCGAAACAAGACCATTCTGGAATTTGCCATGCTGGACGGTGCGGTTTCGGCACCGCTGACGGCAGAAAATATGGCGGAATGTGACCTGATTCTCATCGGTCTGCCGCCGGAAGCATCGATTTTGTGGCTGGAAAACCATGCCAAGGAAATTGCCCCCCATACCATCGTCATGGACCTGTGCGGCACCAAGCGGGTGGTCTGCGAAGCCTGTTTCCCCTTGGCAAAGGAGTTTGGCTTCACCTTTGTGGGCGGTCATCCCATGGCCGGTACTCACAATTCCGGCTTCAAATATGCCAAAGCCAACCTCTTCAAGGGCGCGCCCATGGTGCTGGTCCCTGCGGAAGGCTATGATATGCAGCTTCTTGCCAAGTGCAAGCAGCTGCTGGCGCCTGCCGGATTCGGCAAGCTGTCCGTCACCACGGCGGAGGAGCATGATAAAATGATCGCCTTTACCTCCCAGATGTGCCATGTGGTGTCCAATGCCTACATCAAATCCCCCACGGCGCGAAGCCACCGGGGCTTCTCCGCAGGCTCATACAAGGACCTGACCCGCGTTGCGTGGCTGAACCCGGATATGTGGGCAGAGCTGATGCTGGAAAACCGGGACTACATGGTGCAGGAAATGGATATCCTGCTGGAAAATCTTTCGGCATACCGCAAGGCCATGGCGGAAAATGACTTCCCCACCCTGCGGCAGCTGCTGGACGACGGCAGACAGATCAAGGAAGAGGTGGATGGACGATGAAAACCGTAACCGTTGGGGCATCCACCCCCTATGAAGTGGTCATCGGCGCAGGTCTTTTGTCCCAGCTGGGCAGCCGCACTGCGCAGGTGGTCAAGGGCCGCAAGGCCATGTTGGTCAGCGATGATGCCGTCTTCACCCTCTATGGCGAAACAGCCGTGAAAAGTCTGGAAAATACCGGTTTTTGCGTGGAAACCTTTGTGTTCCCTCATGGGGAACAGAGCAAAAACGGAGAAGTGTTTTTGCAGTTGGTCTGCGCTTTGGCAGAGGCCGGGCTGACCAGAACCGATGCCGTCATCGCCCTTGGCGGCGGTGTCACCGGGGACATTTCCGGCTTTGCCGCCGCCTGTTACCTGCGGGGCATCGCCTGCGTGCAGGTTCCCACTTCTCTGCTTGCCATGGTGGATAGTTCCGTGGGCGGCAAGACCGCCATCGACCTGCCCCAGGGCAAAAATCTCTGCGGTGCCTTCCATCAGCCCAAGCTGGTGGTCTGTGATACGGATCTTTTGCAGACCTTGCCCAAGGACATTCTCACCGACGGCATGGCGGAGGTCATCAAATACGCGGTCTTGGGTCAGCCGGGGCTGTTTGATTTGCTGAAACAGGGCAATTTTGACTGGGAAGCTGTGATCGAAAGCTGTGTGTGCGCCAAGGCGAAATTCGTGGAAGAAGACGAGTTTGACAACGGCAGCCGCCAGTTTCTGAACCTGGGTCACACCCTCGGCCACGGCATGGAAGCAAACAGCGATTTTACCCTTTCCCACGGCAAAGCCGTGGCCATCGGCATGGCCATGCTGGCAAAAGCTGCCGTAAAAATGGAAATGTTATCGGCAGAAGATCGGGACGAGATTGTGAATTTGCTGAAGCAGTACAATTTGCCCACAGAAACAGATCAAACCCCCGATGCCATCTGCAAACGGGCATTGGGCGATAAAAAGCGCCGTGGCGATACCATCACATTGGTTGTGCCGGTGAAAAAGGATCGGTGTATTTTGCACCCGGTTGCCATTGAAGAACTTCGGAATTGGATTAAATAAGCCTTCCCCTTGAGGGGAAGGTGGCATTTGCGAAGCAAATGACGGATGAGGTGTCGGTATCGATGATGCCTGCACACACCTCATCAGTCAGCTGCGCTGACAGCTTCTCCTCAAGGAGAAGCCTTAGAAGGTGCTCCTATGATAAAACAAATCAAACCTGCCGTCTTATCCGGCAGCCTTCCTGCCATTGCCTCCAAATCCATGGCCCATCGGCTGATGATCTGCGCGGCGCTGGCAGAGAAACAAACGAATATTATCTGCGCCACCACCTCTAAAGACATGGAGGCCACCAAAGCCTGCCTTTCGGGGCTGTTTTCCGACGGAAACTGCCCCTGCGGTGAAAGCGGCTCGACCTTGCGGTTTCTCCTGCCGGTGGCGGCGGCTCTGGGCAAGACGGCGGACTTTCATATGGAGGGCAGACTGCCCCAAAGGCCCCTGTTTCCATTGGATGAACAGCTGATTTCCCACGGTGCAAGGCTCTCCCACCCCAAAGAAGCCGTTCTGCGGTGCGAAGGGAAGCTGACCCCCGGAGATTACACCCTCCCCGGGGATGTGTCCAGCCAGTATATTTCGGGCTTGCTTTTGGCATTGCCCCTTCTGGATGCCCCTTCGACTTTGACGGTCACCGGCAAGGTGGAAAGCGAAGCCTATATCGCCATGACTCTTTCGGCCATGGAAATGTTTGGAATTTCCGTGAAAAAAGAAGAAAACACCTATTATATTCCATCCTGCCGTTACAAAAGTCCCGGGGAAGTGACCGTGGAAGGCGACTGGAGCAATGCCGCTTTCTGGCTCTGCGCCGGTGCGTTGGGCAAGGCGGTTTCCGTCACAGGTCTGGATAAAAACAGCCTGCAGGGAGATCGGAAAATCATCGAAATTTTGTCCGATTTCGGCGCGAAAGTGGCATGGAATGGAGAAATCGTGACGGTTTCTCCCGGGAAGCTAAAAGCCTGCCCGATCGATGCCGCCCAGATCCCCGATCTGGTGCCGGTTCTGGCGGTGGTGGCTGCGGCAGCCGAGGGCACGACCCGGATTTTCAATGCCGGACGGCTTCGGCTGAAGGAATCCGACCGGCTGGAAACGGTCTGCAATATGATTTGCGCCCTTGGGGGCAAGGCAGAGCAGACAGCGGATGGTCTGAAGATCACCGGCAGCCCCCTCCAAGGCGGCACGGTGGATAGTGTCAACGACCATCGCATTGCCATGGCAGCTGCCGTGGCAGCGAGTTTGTGCAAAGAGGAAGTGACCGTCCTCGGTGCAGAAGCAGTGGAAAAGAGTTATCCCCATTTCTGGGAAGACTACGAAAAAATGCAAAAGGAGGTGCTGTGATGTCCAGTAGTTACGGTGAGCGGTTTCGGTTCACCATTTTCGGCCAGTCCCATGCCCCTGCCATCGGTGTGACCATGGAGGGCATTCCGGCAGGCTTTGAAATTGATATGGAGAAATTGCAGGCCTTTCTGGCGCGCAGAGCCCCCGGCAATTCCCCCACAGCAACCGCCCGGAAAGAGCCGGATATTCCCATTTTCCAGACGGGACTGAACGGCAATGTGACCAACGGCTCTCCCATGACCGCCATCATTGAAAATACCAACACCCGCTCCAGGGACTATGACAATGTCCGGGACTGCCCCCGGCCGGGTCATGCGGATTTCCCGGCATTTGTGAAGTATGGGGAAATTCCCGCCGGCGGCGGACACTTCTCCGGGCGGATGACTGCGCCCCTTTGCATTGCCGGCGGCATCTGCCTGCAGATTTTGGAGCAGATGGGCATTACCATCTCCGCCAAAATCCTCTCTGTCGGAAAGGTTTCCGGCACATGGGCGGAAATGGAGCAGGAAATTCTCCGCGCCAAAGCCGATTGCGACTCCGTCGGCGGCATCATTGAATGCACCGCTTTGGGTCTGCCTGTTGGTTGGGGCGAGCCCATGTTCGGCGGCATGGAAAACCGCATCGCCCAGGTGGTCTTCGGCATTCCCGCCGTCAAGGGCATCGAGTTTGGCGCAGGGTTTGAAGCCGCAGGTATGCGCGGCAGTGAAAACAACGATCCTTTCTGCGTGAAAGATGGAAAGGTCGAAACCGTCACCAACCACCATGGCGGCATCTTGGGCGGTATTACCACAGGCATGCCGCTGGTGTTCCGGGCAGCCATCAAGCCCACGCCCTCTATTGCAAAACCTCAGCAGTCTGTTTCTCTCACCAAACTGGAGGAGCAGGAACTGATTGTCCACGGCAGACACGACCCCTGTATCGTGCCCAGAGCCGTGCCGGTCATGGAAGCAGCTGCCGCTGTGGCCATCTATGATGCGTATTTGTGTTCGAAGTAATTAAAAATAAGGCTCCCTTGTGTAAAGGGAACTGGCATTTGCGAAGCAAATGACTGAGGGATTGTCAACCCCTCCGGTTTCGCTTCGCTCAACCACCTCCCCTTGCACAGGGGAGGCTTTAGGAGGCTGTATCATGGATTTAAAAGATTATCGCAAGCAGATCGATGAGATCGACAATCAGATGGTAGATCTGTTCCGCCGCCGTATGGAGGTGGCAGGTGCCATTGCCCAGTACAAAAAAGAAAACGGCATGCAGGTGCTGGATAGCACCCGGGAACGGGAAAAACTGGCAGATGTCTGCGGCAAAGTGCCCCAGGAAATGCGGAACTATACCAGCGTTCTGTATTCCTCCCTCTTTGAGCTGAGCCGTTCCTACCAGAACCAGAAGCTGCAGACCGGCACCGCTCTCAGCGAGAAGATCACCGCTGCGGTGGAGAATACCCCCCGGCTGTTCCCGGAGCATGTTTCCGTGGCAGTCTGCGGTGTGGAGGGCGCTTATGCCCAGCAGGCCTGCGAAAAGGCATTCAAAAATCCTTCCATCCTCTATATGAACAATTTTGAGGGTGTCTTTGCCGCCATCGAAAGCGACCTTTGCCAGTACGGTGTGGTGCCCATCGAAAACTCCACCGCCGGCTCGGTGAAAAAGGTCTATGATCTCATGGTGGGTCATGAATTTTCCATCGTCCGTACCGTCCGCATGAAGATCGACCACAATCTTTTGGCCAAGCGGGGCACGAAGCTGGAAGATATCAAGGAGATCATCTCCCATGAGCAGGCCATCAGCCAGTGCGCAGGCTTCCTCAAGGCTCTGGGCAAGGATGTGAAGATCACTGCCGTGGAAAATACCGCCATGGCGGCGGAAATGGTGGCAAAGTCCGACCGCACCGATCTGGCGGCCATCAGTTCCCGCGCCTGTATGGAGCTCTACGGCCTCAACTGCCTGCAGCGGAATGTGCAGGATCAGGGTAACAACTATACCCGGTTCATCTGCATTTCCAAAAACTTAGAGATCTACCCCGGCGCCAACCATACCACCATTTTGCTGTCCACTGCCCATAAGCCCGGTGCGCTGTATAAGATTCTGGCACGGCTCTATGCTCTGGGTATCAATGTGACCAAGCTGGAATCCCGCCCCATTCCCGACCGGGATTTCGAGTTCATGTTCTATTTCGATCTGGAAACCTCCGTCTATTCTCAGGAGTTCGTGCAGATCATCTGCGAGCTGTCCGCCAGCACGGAAGATTTCGCCTATCTGGGCTCTTATTCTGAGGTGATCTGATGACTTGCGGTCTTTTGGGCAGAAAGCTGTCCCACAGCTATTCCCCCGCTATCCATGGGCTTTTGGGTAGTTATGACTATGCCCTGTTTGAAAAAGAGCCGGAAGAACTGGAAGATTTTATCTGCCATGGCAACTGGGACGGCCTCAATGTGACCATCCCCTATAAAAAAGAGGCGGCAGTTCTTTGCGATGCACTGTCCGACCTTGCAAAGCAGCTGGGCAGTGTCAACACCCTTGTCCGCCGTGCCGATGGGACTGTCTTTGGTGACAACACCGATGCCTGGGGCTTCGAGGTCATGGCCAACAGTCTGCCTGTGGAATACATGGGTAAAAAGGCTCTGGTGCTGGGCAGCGGCGGCGCATCGGTGACGGTGCAGGCGGTGCTGAAGAAGCTGGGCTGTGAAGTGGTGGTTATCTCCAGAAGCGGTGAAAACAACTACGAAAATCTGTACCTGCATAAGGATGCGGCAATTTTGGTCAACACCACCCCTGTGGGCATGTATCCCCACAATGGGGAGAGCCCCGTGGACCTTCAAAACCTTCCCAATTTGCAGGCAGTGCTGGATGTGGTCTACAATCCCGCCCGCACCAAGCTGATACTAGATGCAGAAGAAATGGGCATCCCCTGCGTCAGCGGACTTCTGATGCTGGTGGCGCAGGCGGCAAGAGCCTGCGAGATCTGGACAGACACGAAAGTATCCTTTGAAAAAATCGAGGAGATTCGAAACATCATCGGTTCTTCCATGGAAAATATCATCCTCATCGGCATGCCCGGCAGCGGCAAGTCCACCATTGGCAAATTTCTGGCGGCGGAAACCGGGCGGCTGTTTGTGGACAGCGACGAAGAAATCGTGAAGAAAATTGGCGATATTCCCGCGTTTTTCGCCAAAAACGGGGAAGAAGTCTTCCGAAAAGTGGAAACGGAAGTGCTGAAAGAACTGGGCAAACAGTCCGGTCTGGTCCTTGCCACCGGCGGCGGTGTGGTCACAAGGGAAGAAAACTACCGCCTTTTGCACCAGAACGGCAGAATGTTCTGGCTGCAGCGGGATCTGGACAAGCTGCCCATCAAGGGCAGACCCCTCTCCCAGAGAGATGGTGCGGCCGCCCTGTATGAAAAACGGAAGCCCCTTTATGAACGATTTGCCGATGTGATCGTGGACAACAACGGCAGTTTGCACGACACCTGTGGAGAGATTTTGAGAAATGGAGAATAAAAGCCCTCTCCTTGGGAGAGGGTGGCTGAGTGAAACGAAGCCGGGTGTGGGAAGGGAACTGCATTGTGCTTCGCACCCCACATCCGTCTGCTTCGCAGACACCTTCTCCACAGGAGAAGGCTATGTTCCTATTTAAGGAGAAATCTTATGAACATTCTCGTTTTGAACGGACCGAATCTCAATCTTCTGGGCATTCGGGAGCCGGAGATTTACGGCGGCAGGACCTATGATGATCTGGTCGTCATGATCGAAGAAAAAGCCAAGTCTATGGGCATTTCCGTGGAAGTCCGTCAGACCAACCATGAAGGGGTGCTGGTGGATTGGATTCAGGAAGCCCGGGGCAAATTTGACGGCATTGTCATCAATCCCGCCGCCTATACCCACACTTCCGTTGCCATTCTCGATGCTGCCAAGGCCGTGGGTCTGCCCATGGTGGAGGTGCATACCTCCGATGTCAGCCGCCGGGAGGATTTCCGGCAGGTCAGTTACATCCGTGCCGCCTGCATAAAAACCATCGCAGGCAAAGGCTTCGAAGGCTATCTGGAAGCCATGGAATACCTGAAAGCCTCCCTCTGATGAGGGAGGTGGGTTTTGCGAAGCAAAAGACGGAGGGAGAGATGTCAATGCGCATTCTCTCCCCCAGTCAGCTTCGCTGACAGCCCCCTCGTCAGAGGGGGCCTTTTTGCGTTCTTACGGCAAAGTGTGCAAAAAGACAGGGGAAAACAGCATGGAAATCTCTGTTTTTTCGCGAAAAGGAACTGTACAAAATTGCCAAACTTTGCTATACTTACCATGTGTGAAAATATACGCTGACCGGCGTAGTAGTATAAGGTCGATAGAAAGGACGAATTGCCATGATTTCTCACGGAAAAGATGTCAAGGTTCTCTGTGCCAATTCCAACCGTCCTCTGGCTGAGGATGTCTGCAAGCATCTGGGCCTGCCCCTGAGCAGCAGCACCGTCACCACCTTTGCAGACGGCGAGGTTTCCGTTTCCATCAATGAAACCGTCCGTGGCTCCGATGTGTTCATCATCCAGTCCACCTGCAAGCCCGTCAACAACAATCTGATGGAGCTGCTGGTCATGATCGATGCCTGCAAGCGTGCATCTGCCGGCCGTATTACCGCCGTTATGCCCTATTTCGGCTATGCCCGTCAGGACCGCAAGGCCAAGGGTCGTGACCCCATTTCCGCCAAGCTGGTCGCCAACATGATCGAAGCCGCCGGTGCAGACCGCGTGCTGACCATGGACCTGCATGCCGCCCAGATTCAGGGCTTCTTTGACATCCCCGTGGACAATATGCACGGCGATATCGTCTTCTCCAAGTACTTTATGGAAAAATTCCCCGAAAACCGCGAAGAAATGGTGGTCGTTTCTCCCGACGTTGGCTCTGTTGCCCGCAGCCGCGCCTTTGCCAACAAGGTCGGTATGGGTCTGGCCATTGTGGATAAGCGCCGTGAAAAGGCCAACTGCTGCGAAGTCATGAATGTCATCGGCGATGTGGCAGGCAAGGAATGTATCCTCTATGATGACATGGTGGATACCGCCGGTTCTCTGTGCAATGCCGCCAAGGCCATCTACGACAAGGGCGCTACCAAGGTCTATGCCTGCGCCACCCATGCCGTTCTGTCTGGCCCTGCCATCGACCGCATTAAGAATTCCGTCATCGAGGAAATGGTCTTCCTGAACACCATTCCCAAGCCCGAAGCAGCAGAAGGCACCCAGATCAAGTTCCTGGATGTGGCTCCCATGTTCGCAGAAGCCATCCAGCGTACCTATGACGAAGCCTCCCTGTCTGTGATGTTCTGATATGCTGTTTCGTTCCAATGGCTGCCAGTGGATGATCGTCGGTCTTGGCAATCCCGGCAGTCAGTATGAAAAAACCAGGCATAATGTGGGCTTCCGCGTCATAGATATGATAGCAGGTAAGCTTCGCACCAAAGTGGACCGGCTGAAGATGAAGGCTCTGACCCGTCAGGTGGACTGTAACGGTCAGAAGATCCTGCTGGTGCAGCCCCAGACCTTTATGAACCTGTCCGGCGCGGCAGTTTCGGCATTGGCATCTTTCTATAAGATCAAGCCGGAGCACATTCTGGTGATTTTTGATGATATCTCCCTGCCTGTTGGCAAGATCCGTGTCCGGAAGGACGGCTCTGCCGGCGGTCACAACGGCATCAAATCCATCATTCAGAGCCTTGGCACGGATCAGTTCCCCAGAGTGAAGGTGGGTGTGGGCGCCAAACCCCATCCGGACTATGATCTGGCGGACTGGGTTCTGAGCAAATTTTCCGCCCAGGAGGAGAAAAACCTCCAGCCGGCCCTGGAAAACGCCGCTGAAGCGGCCCTTCTGGTGCTGGAGCAGGGTGTGGAAAAAGCTGCGTCTGCCTACAACGGCAAATGATTTTTTAAATAACACGGACGGAGCAAAGTGCTTCGTCCGCGTTGCTATGTTGAGAAAAATGCAGAATGCAAAGTGGAGAGTGCACCATAAAAGCCTCCCCTGTGTAAGGGGAGGTGGCATTTGCGAAGCAAATGACGGAGGGGTTGACAATCCCTCAGCTTCGCTTGCGCTCAGCAGCTCCCTTTGCACAAGGGAGCCTTGCGTACTGCAAGCCTATTTTGGAGGAATTATGGACTTACTGCTTTCTGCCCTGCAGGGCTTAACGGAATACAAAACCCTGTTGTCCTCTGTGGAAAAGGGGCAGAATGTGGCCCTGTCCGGTGTGGGACAGCTGTCCCGCAGCCATGTGATGGCGGCGCTGTACCGCCACAGCGGACGGCCTGCGGTGGTGCTGTGTCAGGATGACATTTCGGCTCGCAAAACCGCCGAGGAACTGGCATCGTTCTTAGGTGAAGCCCCGGTGGTGCTGCCGGGCCGTGAATTTACCTTCTATGATGCGGCTGTGGTTTCCCGCGGCTGGGAGCAGCAGCGTGTGCGGCAGCTGTACGACCTTGCCGCCGGCAAGACCAGACTGCTGGTGACGTCTCTGGAAGCCCTCAGCATCCGCACCATGCCCAAAGATGTACTCTATGCTTCTGCTGTGACCTTGCGCTGCGGCGCATCCTACGATATGGAAGACCTGTCCCGCCGGCTCACCGATGCGGGCTATGCCCGGACCTCTCTGGTGGAGGGTGTGGGTCAGTATTCCATCCGTGGCGGGATCTTGGATGTCTATTCCCCCGCCTGCGACCAGCCCATCCGCGCTGAATTCTGGGGCGATGAACTGGACTGCATGGGCTATTTTGATGCCATCACCCAGCGGCGGCTGGATAATATCGAAGAAGCCATCCTGCTGCCTGTGGCAGAAACGGCTGCTCGCCTGCACCCCGAGGGTGAGCCGGGTCTTTGCGAGGACCTTCGACGGCTCATTGCCAAGCAAAACCGCCGGAAAAATCCCAACGAGGAACTGCTGAAGACCCTCAATGCCGACTTGGAAAAGTTGGAAAACGGTGTCCATTTCCCGGCGGCGGACCGATATATGGCGCTGATTTATCCGGAATTTGCCACCGCTTGCGATTATATCTCCAAGGATGCCATGGTCCTGTTCCACGACCACGGCGCCTTGCAGCGAGCCGCCAAGGCACGGCTGGAAACCTTCGGTCTGGAACTGGACAGTTTCCTCCAGTCCGGCAGTCTTTGCGGGGAACTTTGCGATTTTAACGCAGAGTTTGACCAGCTTTGCGAAGGCCTGGCGGGCAGACCCTGCGTATTTGTGGATAGTTTCCTCTCTGCCTCCTACCCGGAGGCCCTGCCCCCCAAGCAGATCTTGAATATCACCTGCAAGCAGCTGCCCTCCTATGGCGGCAGTCTGGAAACGGCAGCTTCCGACCTGAGCCACTATCAGAAAGTGGGTTTCCGTTCTCTGGTTCTCTGCGGCAACCGGCGCAGAGCCGAGATTTTGCAGGGCATTCTACAGGAGCAGGGGCTTTCCTGCTATCTTTCCTTCCCGGCGGAAAAACTGCCGGAGCCGGGGCAGATCTGCCTGACCGACGGCTCTCTGCCTGCGGGTTTGGAGTACCCCATGCTGGGTCTGGCGGTGCTGACGGAAGGTCAGCTGACAG
>JAZNFJ010000132.1:0-28712 GCA_045589035.1 Candidatus Avilachnospira sp.
CCGCTTGGCCTCCGACTTAACCGGTCAGAATACCGGCGCGGTAGAACTTGTAGATGACATCTGCGTTGGCATCGGTCATCTTCACATCGGGAATTGCATTGTCGGCAACTTCGTTCCAACCGGTGCAGCAGCTTTCTTCCATTGTGCCGGAGAAGATCTTCACGAACTCGCTGCGGCTGATGGCTGCATCCATCTGTGCCTTGCTGTAGCCGGCATACTTGGCATCGATGATGCCGTTTTCAACTGCGTAGTCCACATAAGTGTCATACCAGTTGTAGTCACCATTGCTCAGAGTCACAGAGCCTTCGAAGTACATCTGGTTCAGAGCGGCTGCCAGCTTGATGGCCTGGGCTCTGGTCAGAGTTTCGTTGGGACGGTACTGGGTTGCGGTGACACCGTCGATCAGGTCATACTCCCAAGCCAGCTTGACTTCGTCGTAGAACCAGTCAGCTTCGGTCACATCGGAGAAGCCGAATGCACCGGCTGCACCGCCGATGATGTTACCGATGGTGGGCAGCATCTGCTGGACATTATCAGGAATTTCCACAGTGGGCAAGCCTGCCTGACGGTAATCGCGCTCACCGCATCCGTTTTCACAGAATGCGTAAGAAGTACCATCTTCCTGTTCATAGTAGTCTTCGTAGATGTGCTCCAGCTTGGTGCCGGATCTCTCCTGCTTGACCACCTGATTACAGACGGAACAGACACCCTTGACCACTTCATCATACTCGCAGGTAGCTTCGATGCTGACAACGGGAGCCATAATGTCGTGGGCCAGCTTGGGAATGTTAGTGGTAACATCCTTCTGGCAATCCGGGCAGTAACCGTAAGCTTCGCCCAGAGTGCTGCAGGTTGCGGGAGTCACAACTTCCATGGTGTCGGGATTGTAGGGGCACTTCTCTGCCACGATGATGGATGCCACAGTGTAGACAGGCAGGTTATCGGGGTCATTGCAGGAAACATCGCCTTCGGTCTTCATGTAAACGAACATGTCCACAGGCTTCTGATAGTAGTCTTCCAGATCATCGGGAAGCATTCTAATCTGAATGCACCAGTCCTTGAACATATAGAAGTAGTGGTTCTCGCGCTCCACAATGGGAATGACATTCTCAAAGGAATACAGCTTATAGCCCTTACCGGAGTCAGTGCCGGGATGAATTCTGCCGACGGTCTTGGTGGTGCCACTGCCCACATACATGCTCAATTCAATGCCATTGGAAGCATTCATATTCAGATACTTGTGCAGAGGATCCAGACAGGGACGGACACCGACAGGATAATCCAGTTCCAGATCCCACATATAATAGTCATCATCGGCGTGGATACCGAACTCACCGGCAGTATAGACCTGAATGATATGGTTTTTGGACTGCTCGGGGAAGTTTGCGGGCAGCTCCTGCTCCTGCGTCAGATACTGGCGACGCTTGAGATCCGTTGCACCGCAGCCATAGTCACATTCTGCGATGTAGGCGGTAACATCCACGGAGTCCTGAATGTACTTGGTGAAGCTGTGCTTGCCGCTGTCGGTACCGGGCTTGGTATAAGCGGGGTTCTCCTTGCCGCAGACAGGGCACTTACCGATGGAGTCGTTTGCATCCTGGCAGGTGCCGGTGCCGGAGCCGTACACATATTCATCCTTGCTGTACTGGCTGCAGCTATCCACAGCCCACATGCGGTCCACATAGACATCTGCGCCAACACCAATATCGCCGACCACCTTCAGAGAGAAGTACAGGTCAACAGTCTTGCCGCCGAGTTCTCGGACCACCTGCTTGTTCTGCAGGTACCAGCCCAAGGTAAAGACGTAGTATTCCTGTGTCAGAGGCACAGGGTTCTTGGGCAGGGTCACATCCTTAAAGGAGTAGACCTGATAGCCCTTACCGTCAGCGGCCTGCAGGGTGGCCTTGGAAATGGTACCGATACGCTTCTCGGGAGACCAGGTGCCAAAATCAATTGTGTTATTGATCTTATAATTGGTCCGCTTGGCGGCTCTGCCAACTGCGGATTCCGGATCATCCACTCTGGACATGCCGCTAAGGCTGAACTGATCTGCGCCATATTCATGAGCATGCTCATTGCTCAGACCCTTAGCAGCCAGATCATCCGTCAGCATCTTGGGCAGCTTGCTCTCGCCGCAGATGGAGCAGGTATTGGGATCCTCGGTAAAGTCATGCTGCAGCATGGTATTGGGAACTTCCACGTTTTTAATGTCGCGTCTGCAAACTGCGCACTTGGTGTCAGCAACAGCATTTTTGCCGCAGGCGGCAGGAGTCTTGATGACCAAGTCTTCCTTCTTCATGCTGATCCACTCGTTGCAGTCATCCACAGCAATAATCTGGTCAATGTAGAAGTCAGCACCGGTAGCGGGATCGCCTTCCACCTTCATGGAGATATACAAATCCACAGTCTTGCCGCCCAGTTCAGCGACCATCTTTCTGGTCTGCATATTCCAGCCGAAGAACAGCAGGTAATATTCGCCGCTGGCAGGGTTCTTGGGCAGCTTCAGATCATTGATCTTATAGAGCTGATAGCCCTTGCCGGAATTGGCCTTCAAGGTGCTTGCAGGAATGGTATGAATAACCTTTTCAGGCGCATACTGCTTGATAACCAGGCCGCTGGAAGCGCCGGTATAGTTCTCACACAGAGCTGCATAGCCCACAGCAGAGTCTTCATCGGCCACCTTGGTCATGCCGCCATAGAGCTGCACATCATCCACACCGTAAACATGGGCATGAGAAACATCCAAATCGGCAGCGCTCAGAGCAGCTGCAACTTCTGCAGGCAGACCGCTCATGAACTTATGAGAAACCACACCACCGCAGTTGACACAGGTACCGGTGTAGGTAGCAGTCTCTGCATTGTAGGTATAGCTGTCAGCCACATGAGCCGGGCAATTGCCAACGATGAACATACGGTCCACATAGTAGTTGGGCAGATTGTTCACATCGGTGTACTGCAATTCGCCTTCCACCTTCATAGACACGTACAGATCTACTTTCTGGTTCAGAATGGGCAGCTTAGCGAAATCAACAGACAGCGCCCAGTCGTAGAAATGGAACTCACTGTTGGAATCGGTCCGCAGGATCACATCATGGAAGCCATACAGATGATACTTGCCATCAGCGATGATGTCCTTTGCGGGAACACCGGGCAGTTTACCGTCCAGATCGCGGAAGGGCTTCTCCCCGGTGATCATGTAGTGCTTCAGAGAGCCGTCATTGTACTTGTTGGTCAGATCGTACTTGGCGGAGGTCTTCATGGGAGAATCGGGATCCGCCACCTCAATGAAGCTGGTGTACTTGACTTCGCGGAAGTCATCGACATCGTACATATACAGATAATCCAGAGAAGTACCGGTTTCTCTCAGGGACTTTTCCAGTTCCTCGGGCAGCCTGCCGCAGAAATCAAATTCAGCGGTGCCGCAGGTAGCGCAGGGAGCCTTGTACAGGCCGGTAGCCTCATCGTAATAGAAATCACCGGTAAGCTGATGATCCAGCTTGGTGTATTCGTATTCTTTCACAACGGTCTTACCGCACAGAGGGCACTTGCCGGAAATTCCTGCATTGGAAGAACAAGTAGCGGAAATCTCCTTGTTGTACACAACATCGCACTGCTCACAGGGCAGAACAATGATGAAACGATCAATATACCACACGCCGGGATTCTTCCGATCGGCGAAGGAAGGATCGCCTTCGATCTTCATGTTGACATAGACATCGACCGTCTTATCCTTCAGATGCTGCATGGTACCGCCCAGAGACAGCAGCAGGGAGTCTGCAAAGAGGCTGATCTCCGTCTTGGCGCTGGTATAGACCACAACGTCAGACATGCGGTAGAGGTGATACTCACCGTCTGCCACCAGAGGTGCATCCAGATACAGCTTCTTGGTCATGTTGCTGAAGATGGGCTTCTGGGTACTGAAAGAATAGTATTTCAGAATATCGGACTCAGAAACATTCCGCTTGACCATTTCCGCCTGATCATACTTGATGGCGATGCCGTCACCGTAGGAAGCTGCGCCTCTTTCCATCTGAATCCATTCCCAGCCGGCGCCGTAGCTGCCTGCGCTCCAGATGGTATGGCCGGGGAAGTCGAAAATGTGGGCGTCCGAAATGTCGGGATGATCTTCGTAGATCTGATCGGGAATTTCGGGATTGGGAATTTCAGGATAGGGAGCATACTCCTCTTCCATACCCATCAAGTTGGCATAAGTGTCAATTTCGCTTTCCACCGCATTGTAGCTGCCGCGCTTATTGACGGTCTCAATGCCGGTGTGGTCGGCAGTATTTTCCATATCTGCCAGCCATCTCAAGCCTTCCTTATAGCGAGTGACCACATCTCTTCTGTTAATACCAAAGGTCTGATCACCGGAAGTACCCACTTCCACACTGAAGCGATAGTGGTTATAGAGGATGGTGCGGTCCAATGCGCCTCTGGCTGCATTGATACGGTTCAGGTACAGTTCCTTTTCCACAGAAGTCAGAGAATCATCGTTCTCGGTCTTTTCCTCAGCATCCAGGAAGTACTGCCAGGCCTTCAGAGCTTCAAAACCATCCATCCACTCTGCCTGCTTGGTAAAGCTGGCGTAGTTGAAGGTGATGGGCTGCTCCCAGTCCATAGCGGCTTCGGTGACGAATACCAGGTAGTCGTAGAGATCTTCTGCGGCAGCTTCGCCGTAGTAGCCCTTTAGGAAGGTCTTGCAGAGTTCATGGACATCCTGATAGGGATCTTCCATCAGCTTGGTCTGGACCCAGTGCTTCATATCCCAGAAGTCGGACAGATTGAACTTCTGCTGCTCGATGAACACACCGAAGCCGCCGGCTTCATAGAACATCTGCCAGTCGTTACCGTACTTGAAGTAGTTGGTGGTGATACCGCCGGTACCGGAAACGATACCGTAATCCCAGTACCACAGCTGACCGGGCAGCAGCAGCTCGGACCACTTTTCCAGACGAGCCTTGGCCTTGACATTGTTGGGGTGGTTCAGGTCGTGCATGATATCGATATCGGAGCTGGCCAGACGGATGACCACATTCTCATCGGGAACGGTATCATCGGTGGGCACTTCGAAATACTGCCAGTAGGCCAGAGTTTCCACCTTCATCTCGGGATACTCTTTTGCCACAACCTTGGCAATCCGATTGACAAACTTCAGCAGATGGCCGGAGGCACCGCTAGCAGCCAGAGATGCACGGCAGTCGGCACATTCGCAGAAACCGCCGGTATCGTTGGGGGTGATGGAGATATACTCAGGGCGGGCCTTACCGGCCTTGTCTGCATCCTCATAAGACATCTCAATAGCAATCAGAACGCGTTCAGTCAGTGCTTCCAGCAGACCTTCGCTGGACATACAGAACTGACCGAAGTCGATGCGTGCCTGTCTGGATTCCATCCAGGCATACCATTCCGGATGCACTTCGAACCAGTCCACATGGTCGGGGTTCATGGCATCCAGCCACTTGGCGTCGCTTTCCTTGGTGGGGCCATTATAATGGGCAGGCAGGAAGCGGGAGAAAGTATGGACATGATAGGGGCGGGCAAAGTTTCTTTCGCCGCCGAATGCAGGTGTACCGTTGGAGGTCCAGCCGTTCATACGGTTACGGACATAGAACAACGTGCTCATGCCCTCGTTGGAGTAAGTGCCGCGGTCAGAGAACAGGGGTTCGCCGCTCTCATCATAGCCAAAAGGCACAACGGCAGACTCCAGAGAAGGAACATACTCTTCCCACATGTTCCACCAGTGAATGCCGAAGTGATCTTCCAGCAGGTGATACACACCGTACAGGACACCGCGGGTTTCGCCGCCGGTGATGACCAGATCATTACCGATGGCTTTGACAGCCCAGCCTTCACCAAGGCCGTTGTTGTCGGTATAGGTGATGTTGTTTTCTTCGGCAAACTTGGTTGCACCGACATAAACTGCAGATTTCACGGCAGTACCTTCCGCCACGATGGTGGTGGTTTTGCCGGTCATCTTCTTTACATAGGCAACCATTTCTTTTGCCGCAGACATTTCCACATCTGTGGCATTTTTGGGCACAACAACAACCATATCCTCCAGTTCCAGACCACTGGCCTTGGGGGCGGGCTGCGCTGCACCGGCGATGGTAATACCGACCACTGTTACGACCAACAGCAGCAGACACAACCAACGCACAAGCATTCGTTTGTTCTTCATGGGTGTACCTCCTACGGGAATCAAATTGCTTTTACCACATATTGCGGCTAGGCAAAGTTATACACCTAGATATTACCATATACAATTTTCTTTTAACATTCTCTTTTTGCAGTTATTTAGTGGTAGATAGCATTTTTTGTCCGATCCCGCCCCATCATCTTGTGTTTTGTAACAATTATAACAATGTAAAAAAGTGAAAGCCCAAATGCTAATGCATTTGGGCTTTCTTCTGGAGGTGACGCCCGGATTTGAACCGGGGAATGAAGGTTTTGCAGACCTTTGCCTTACCGCTTGGCCACGTCACCATATTGAATTAAAACATAAGGAACGCCATGCGCGTTCCTTATGTGCCATTTTGGAGCGGGTGACGAGGCTCGAACTCGCTACCTCCACCTTGGCAAGGTGGCGCTCTACCGGATGAGCTACACCCGCATATGGTGCCTCCGGTCGGAGTCGAACCAACGACACGCGGATTTTCAGTCCGCTGCTCTACCAACTGAGCTACAGAGGCATGTATGCGGTGAGCAAGCTCACCGCATCATAAGTAATATGGCGACCCGGAACCGACTCGAACCGTCGACCTCCAGCGTGACAGGCTGGCGTGCTAACCGACTGCACCACCGGGCCAGATTGGTGGTGGGAACAACAGGGCTCGAACCTGTGACCCCATGCTTGTAAGGCATGTGCTCTCCCAGCTGAGCTATGCTCCCGTGCGCCGCATCTCTCAGCGACGGGTTTTATTATACACACCCACCACCGGTTTGTCAACCTATTTTTTTACGTTTTTCCGTTTTTTTATAAAAATCAGATTTCCTTCAGAATCTCACTGATTTCCTCCGGTTTGAAGTCATAAATGGTATCGCAAAACTGGCATTCAATGTGGATGGTTTCGCCCTCTTCCACGATTTCCTGCAGTTCTTTTCTGCCCAGGCTGATGAGGGTTGCCGTCACACGATCACGATTGCAGTAACAGCGGTATTCCACTGGGCTGGTTTCCAGAATTTCCAGATCCATACCCTCCATGACCGTCTGCAGCAGCTCTTCGGCAGTCAGACCTTTATCCAAAACAGAGGTGACTGCTCCGGCCTTTTCAATACCCGCTTCGATCTTTTCGATGAGATCATCGGGTGCACCGGGCAGCAGCTGGATCAGATAGCCACCGGCAGCCCGGACACTCTGATCCGTATCGATCAGAACACCCAGGGCACAGGCCGTGGGGGTCTGCTCGCTCTGGACAAAGTATGCGGCAATATCCTCCGCAATTTCACCGGACACCAGCTCCACACTGCCCACATAGGGTTCTTTCATCTGCAGATCCCGAATGACCGTCAGCATACCGTCTGTACCCACAGCCGCACCCACATCCAGTTTGCCGCGATATTTTTCCAGCAGGCTGATCTGGGGGTTCTGGACATAGCCGCGGACATTACCTTCGGCATCAGACACGGCCAGAACCGTGCCCAAAGGACCGCCGCCCTTCACCTGCAGGGTAATGGAGCCGTCCTCCACCTTCTGCATATTGCCCATCATGGAGGCAGCAGACAAAAGCCGTCCCAGAGCCGCTGTGGCTGTGGGGAGGGTCTTGTGGATCTGCCGCGCCCGCTCTACCATATCTTTTGTAGTGACCGCCACAGCTTTGGCATAGCCGTCTTTGGTCATAGCACGTACCAATTCTCCCATAGTTATCCCTTCTGCGCATAGAAATAAATGCGCTGTTCGCCGTCTTTGGGCGCATCCATACTGCGGTCGCCATAGACTTCCACAACAGAAAAGCCGGCTTCCCGGAGATACTCCGTCAGCTGTTCCACGGAATAGGCATATTCCCGATGCTCTTCAAAGCTTCGGCTCCAGAGTGACTTGCTCTCTTTCTGGAAAATATCCATGCCGTAATAACAGATATTTTCCTTTTGGTCAAATTCCGCCCGCCAGACACAATAGGTTTCCTCGTTTTCATCCAGAAATACCTGTCCGTCCAGTCCGCGCAGCTTTTCCGCGGAATTGATATCAAAAATAAAGGCTCCACCCGGCGTCAGACAGTTGTATACCCGTTGAATCGCCTTGCGGCAAAGTTCCGGATCTGTGACATAATTGATGCTGTCCAGACAGCAGACCGCCCAATCCACCTGATAAGGCAGACGGAGATTTTCCATCCGCTGGCAGATAAAATAGGGCGGCTCATCCAGATCGGCGGCCTTTTCCCATGCCATAGCCAGCATATCCTCCGACATATCCGCTGCCAGCACCTGATATCCCCTTCTGGCCAGCAACACAGACATGGAGCCGGTACCGCAGGCCAGATCCAGCACACTCTGTGGCCGGAGTCCGTGTTTCCGCAGCAACGCCTCCATGTAAGCGAGCATTTGCTCATATGGTATATCGTGAGTCAGCGAATCATAGGAAGATGCCAGCGCCTCATAGGCACTCAAGCCTTTTCTCCCTTCTCCTTCAGACGGGAGAAAATGACACGATAGGTATCGGTGCCGTAATTCAGACTGCGATTGACGCGGCTGATGGTGGCACTGCTTGCACCGGTCTGCTCCAGAATATCATTGTAGATCATGCCCTGATCCAGCAGGCTGGCGACTTCATATCTCTGCTCCATGGCCTTCATTTCGGACACGGTGCACAAATCCACAAAAAAGTTATAGCACTCATCCAGATCCTTCAGCTCCAGAATGGCACGATACAGTTCATGATCGGGATTGGAGCGCTTTTTACGATTGTTCAAGGCTGTTACCTCCCAGCGGCAAATTTTCGTAATTACTATTTTAACAGTCTAAAGAGTAAAAGTAAAGTCTTTTTTTATTTAAATTTTTATTGCAGAAAAGAAGTGAAGAACATATAATATAAATCACCTCAGAAAGGCGGCTATATTATGAAACGAACCAAGCTATCCGACCGGCTTCTGCCGGGCTATACCAAAGGGGAAGAAATATTCAATATGGTATCCCATATTGCAGGCGGCGGACTGGGTGTCGTCGCCCTGGTCCTGTGCGTAGTCTTTTCTTCCCTGCACCGAAATCCCTGGGCCATCGTCAGCAGTTGTATTTATGGTGTATCCCTCGTAACCCTGTATGCCATGTCCAGCATCTACCACGGTCTGCATACCGGAACTGCCAAAAAGGTCATGCAAGTCATGGACCACTGCACCATTTATTTTCTGATTGCCGGCACCTATACCCCATTTTTGTTCTGTACCATTCGGCCGGTCAATCCGGCGGTTGCATGGATCATGTTTGGTGTGATTTGGGGCTGCACAGCATTGGCTGCAACCCTCACCGCCATCGATTTGAAGAAGTATGCCGTATTTTCCATGATCTGCTACATCGGCATGGGCTGGTGCATCATCCTTGCAGTAAAAATCGTTTTCGAGGCTCTGGGTCCGACCGGTTTCCTGCTCCTGCTTTCCGGCGGTATTGCCTATACCATCGGTGCCGTGCTTTATGGACTGGGTGCAAAACGTCGGTACATGCATTCCATTTTCCACCTGTTTGTGGTACTTGGCAGCATCCTGCAATTCTTCAGCATTTTCTTTTTTGTTATTTAGTCCAAGCACAAAAAATCCGCATCCTTTCGGATGCGGATTTTTTACATTCTGTTTAGTTTCTGTTGAAGATATTGAAGATGGCATCGATGTCATCCACATCTTCCGTGGCGATCTTACTCTTCTCCACAGCAGCGGAGAAAGCACCCATGCGGGGAGCAGCAGCGCGCTTCTCGTCAAAACCGGTGGCAATGACGGTGACGCGGATCTCATCCTTCAGATTGTCATCAAAGGCAGAGCCGAAGATGATGTTGGCTTCGGGATTGACAGCTTCCTGCACGATACCGGCAGCGATTTCCACATCGTCCAGTTCCAGTTCGGAAGAACCGGTGATGTTGATCAGCACGCCCATAGCGCCGTTGATGGAAGTTTCCAGCAGAGGGCTGGCGATTGCGGCCATGGCAGCCTGCTCCGCCTTGTCGCGGCCAGTAGCGGCACCCAGACCCATGTGTGCGCGGCCTGCATCCTTCATGATGGCAGACACATCGGCGAAGTCCAGATTGATATTGACCTTCTCGGAGTAGCCAACCAGTTCAGAGATGGACTGGACAGCCTGCTTCAGCACATCGTCAGCGATGGCGAATGCATTGGCGAAGGTGATCTTCTGATCGGTGACATACTTCAGACGGTCGTTGGGAATGATGATCAGGCTGTCGACCTTGTCGGACAGGTTTGCGATACCCATCTCAGCCTGCTTCATACGGTTGGCACCTTCAAACTTGAAGGGCTTGGTGACGACACCGACCGTCAGAATACCGGCCTCGTGAGCCAGTTCTGCAATGATAGGAGCAGCACCGGTACCGGTACCACCGCCCATACCGGCAGTGATAAAGACCATATCGGTACCTTCCAGCAGCTTGGCGATGGCAGCCTTGGATTCCTCAGCGGATCTCTGACCGACCTCAGGCTTGGAGCCTGCGCCCATACCGCCGGTGAGCTTCTCACCGATCTGGATCTTGGTCTTGCACTTGGACTTGTTCAGATCCTGCTTGTCGGTGTTAATGACGACGAAATCAACGCCGCCCACACCGGCTTCCAGCATCCGGTTGACAACATTGTTGCCGGCGCCGCCGACACCAATCACTTTTATGGAAACGACTTTTTCTTCAAAATCAGGCATGGATGGTTCCTCCTATATGTATCGACTGCTTTCAGTTTGTACTGGTTCACATAATTTTACTTACTTATAATATCCAAAAAATTGCCGCAGGTCAATAGAAAAACGCAATTTCTCCCTGAAAATTACAAATTATTCCGCTGTTTCTCCCGGATTTTCGAAGTTCGCCTGGGATTCGACGGGTTTTTCATCGTCTTCCTCCTCTTCTTCGATCTCCATGGTCTTGGGGATAAACCGGGCAACCTGCTTCACATCAAAGGTCAGATCCACGATGCCGGTCTGGTAAGCTTCCAGCTCCTCCAGCACCAGCTGCAGATACTGGATCTTATATTCCAGCTGATCGGGACTGCCCAGACGGATCTCCAGACGCTTGCCGCAGTACAGCAGCAGGTCGTAGACCTTGGCGGCATTGAGAGAAGTCATCTCTCCGATGATTCCCGTGCCTTCCATCTGCCGCAGCACCATCAGAGCTGCCAGCATGTTTTCATTCTGACCTTCCGTGGCCACAGCCGGTTCACCGGACTTGGGTGCCACGATGGTAAAGCCCGTCAGTTCTACGATCTGACCGCGGAAGCCTTCCACAGTGTTGCCCAGAACACGGCCATCGGTATTGAGATACCACTTTTCACCGATATCCGACTGTACCAGAGCCGCCAGTTCGCTTTCCGCCACACGGATGACCACCGTATCGGGCATAACAGGGCTGACGCTGACATCCCGCACATAGGGCATCCGCGCCTTTATGCTGCCGGCAACGGCCGCCCGATTCACCATAAGCAGATTATCACCGTCCTCCAGACCGGAGGCCTGCACCACCTGCTCCTGGGAATAGATCTTATTGCCCTGGACTTCCACCGTGTGGACACGGAAGAAGATTGCCACGCCCAGCACAATGGCTGCCACAACAGCCAGCATGACCAGCAGTTTTGCAAATACACCGGTCTGGCGATATTCACTTTTCCGCTGCTTGCGCCGTCTGGAACGGCGGCGGGCAGAACTTCTGTGTCTTGGCATATGCTCCTCCAAATAGTGGACTTACAGGATATTATACACCATGGCAGCAGAAATTTCCAGTCGAATTATTGCAGGGTGCCGGAAGCCCGCAGCGGACAATATCCGCACCCAAATTCCGGAGGTTTTGCTCCATGTTATCATACCCACGATCCAGGTGTTTTAATCCAAAAACCGTACTTTTTCCCTCTGCCTGCAAGGCAGCGATGACCAGTGCAGCCGCAGCCCGCAGGTCACAGGCTTCCACAACCGTGCCATACAGGGTCCGAACACCCCGGACACAGGCTGTGCAGCCACTCATACAAATATCACCGCCCAGCCGCTGCATGGGATATACATGACCGAAGCGGTTTTCAAATATTCCTTCTGTAAAACAGCAGCAGCCATTCATGCGAAGGAGCGCTGCCATCAGAATTGCCTGCGCATCGGTGGGGAATCCGGGATAAGGTACCGTGGTGATACAGCCCGGTGTTTCCAGACGATCCGGTGCCTGCAGAAAAATCTCACTTTCCCCGCAGCGGATTCTGCACCCTGCCGTTTCCAGAACCTCCAGCACCGGAAGCAACAAATTCCCATCCGTATGTTTCAGCAAAATGCTGCCGCAGCAGCCGGCAGCGGCACATAAGTAGGTTGCCGTTTCGATCCGATCCGGCAAAACCAGGTGGGCCGTCCCATGCAGTTCGCTTCCGCCCCGGATACACCACTGTCCGTCGCCGCCGGTGATTTCCGCACCCATGGCGCAGAGAAACCGCACCAGATCTTCGATCTCCGGCTCTCTCGCGCCGCCCTGCAGCTGCACCGTGCCGCAGCAGGCCGTCGCCGCAAGGAGAATATTCTCCGTCGCTCCCACACTGGGAAAGGGCAGCATAACCGTACCGCCATGAAGAGAGCCGGCTTTGCAGCAGATCTCCTGCTCCACCAAGGTCACTTCCGCCCCCATCTGCGCCAATGCCTGCAGATGCAGATCAATGGGTCTTCTCCCCAGAGGGCAGCCTCCCGGCAATGTCAGTTCCGCCTTGCCGAAACGGGCAAGGAGCGCACCGAGAAATAAAATGGACGCACGCATTTTCATCATCAGATGTGCCGGAATCCGCCAACGGCAGATACCGGTAGTATCCACCTGCAGCAGGCTTCCCTGCCGATATGTAACACCGCCCAAGGCGGCAATGATCTCCGATGCCAGCGATACATCCGTAATATCCGGACAGTTGCAGATCCGATAGACACCGCCATGTATGACTGTGGCAGCCAGTATGGGCAGAACCGCATTCTTTGCACCGCTGATCGTCACTTCTCCGTAAAGGGGCTTCCCTCCCGAAATGACCAGAGCCTCCATCCCATCCCCTCCGCTGTTTTTGCCATCCTATGCGGAGAGGGAGATGTTTGTCATCGCTTTGCTGTCAGTTCCTGCATGACCTTATAAATTCGTTCCGCAGCATCCACTACGGCCATTTTCTTGGCAGCGACTCGCATGGCGCTGCACCGTTCTGCATCAGACAAAAGTTCTTTTGCCGTTTCATAAAGGCTGTCGCCATCGCAGTCCGCCTCCCGGACCACCATAGCTGCACCGTGCCGTTCCAGAACACGGGCATTTTTCTCCTGATGATTGTCCGTCACATTGGGGGACGGCACCATAATACAGGGTGTACCGGAGGCACAGACCTCGCTGATGGTGGATGCGCCGGCACGGCAGATGACCAGATCCGCCGCCGCCATCAGCTGAGGCATATTGAAAATATATTCCCGCATATCCAGTTTTGGGTGTTTTTCCAGATCCAATCCCTGTTCTTTCACATAGTCCGGCATCCACCGCCAGCCATAGGAGCCGGTGGCATGGATATGGCGGAATGTTCCATCTTCCGCCTCCCGCACCATAAACCGGGCGATTTTTTTGTTCATTTCTCTGGCGCCCAGGCTGCCCCAGGCGGAAACAATCAGCGGCTCATCACCCAGGTTCAATTCTGCACGGGCTTTCTGACGATCCCCGTACAAAAACTCATTCCGTACAGGCATGCCAACCACTTCCACCCGCTCCGGGCGGTCATAGTAGGCGCGGCTGTCCTCAAAGGACACCATGATCCGATCTGCCGTTTTGGCCGCCATTCTGGTGGTCAGTCCGGGAATGGCATTGGCTTCATGGACAGCCGTGGGGATGCCCAGCTTTGCACCCATTTTCAGAGCAGGAAAACTGGCATAGCCGCCGGTACCCACGATCACATCCGGCTGAAACTCGCGGATGATCTTCTTTGCCTTCTGCATGGAGCCAACCATATTGACCAGAGTGGTGACATTGTGCCAGATACCGGCAGGTGTCAGCTTTCGCTGATAGTTGGAAATTTTCAACGTTTCCAGACGAAAGCCCTCTCTGGGCACCAGTTCCTTTTCCATGCCGTCCTCGGCACCGACGAACAGAATTTCGCAGTCCCGCTGCCGCTCCATGCAAAGGCGGGCAACGGCAATGGCGGGATTGATATGCCCACCGGTACCGCCGCAGGTAAATATCACACGCATGGCTTTGCCTCCTATCGAAAAAGGGCGGCTGTGCCGCCCTCAGCGTGTCAAAAAGTTTTTTGCCCCGCTGCTGCGGTTTTTAAAACTTCAAAAAAGTTTTAAAAACCTGTTTATTGAACGCGAAAGGGGCGTTTTGCCCCTTTCACTCTTTCCCCGCTACTCAATCGCGGCAGCCCGTTTCATCGCTCTTTGACCGTTTCAGGGCGGCTGCGCCGCCTTTTCTTATATCAAAAGTTGATTATCGCTGTAGCGGGACACATTGAGGATGACACCCACCTCCGCCAGCTGAATCAGAAGTGCTGTGCCGCCATAAGAAAAAAACGGCAGCGAAATACCCGTCGCAGGCAGGAAATTGGTGACAACACCGATGTTAAAAAACACCTGCAGTGCCAGCAGTGTGGAAATGCCGCCTACCAGCAGCGCACCGAAGCGATCCTTGGCATGCATGGCGATCCAGTAGCCGCGGACAATCAGCAGTACATACAGCAGGATGATCGCCACTGCACCCACAAAGCCCAGTTCCTCGCAGACCACAGGGAAAATATAGTCGTTGTGCTCTTCCGGCAAGTACAGATACTTCTGCCGGCTGCGTCCCAGACCCAGGCCCATCAAACCGCCGGAGCCGATGGCCAGAAGGGACTGAATGATCTGATAACCATCCCCCTGTGACACAGCCCAGGGATCCCGCCATGCAGTAATACGCGCGCCTGCATAACCCATCAGACCCAGGTAGGCGACCAACCCAACTGCGCCGATAATACCCGGCACCAAGATCCATTTGACAGGGATACCGCCCATAAAGACCATGGCAACCGCCACACAGCTGACGATGATGGCACCGGACAGATGCCGCTGCAGCAGCAGCGTTCCCACCATGTACACAAGGACAATGATAAAGGGCTTCATGTATTTCATTTTCTGCATCTTATCTTTGTAATACGAAATAATATTGGCAAAGTAGAGAATCACAGAAAATTTCGCAATCTCTGACGGCTGAAAGGTGAAAGAACCCAAGCTGATCCAGCGGGTCGCACCGCCGCCGGTCAGACCGATGATCGGCGTCAGCAGCATGATCACAGAGGTAAACAGCAGCAGCGGAAAGGCGGCCACCCGCAGCAGCTTATTGTAATCAAACGCATACGCAACTGCCAGCATAATACCCACACCGGCCAGCGCGAACCAACCCTGACGGGCGAAATAGTAGGTCGCTTTATGATCGATATCCGGATCTGCGTAAGCCGAAGCATAACTTGCGGAAAACATCATAACCAGACCGATGGCCAGCAAAAAGATGGTAATGACCAGAAACGGCAGATCGATCATGCCCCGCTGATCCAATGTGACCTTCCCTTCGGATACCGTCACTTTTGGATCGGGCAGACGCTCCTCCCCGTTCCCCGGGAATTGGATGGTCTTGTTCATAAAGCCTCCTGCTTATTGGATACCCAGCCATGCCAGAATGCACATGACCGCGGTTACACCGGTAAATACGACGAAAATCTTGACTTCACTCCAGCCGCCCATTTCAAAATGGTGGTGGATGGGGGTCATGCGGAAGATGCGCTTGCCGTGGGTCAGTTTGAAATAACCCACCTGCATGATGACGGAAACGGTTTCAATGATGTACACAATACCCACCAGAACAAGGTACAGGGGCATATCCAGTGCAAAAGCCATGCCGCAGACCGCACCGCCAAGGAACAGAGAGCCTGTATCGCCCATAAAGACCTTGGCAGGGTGGAAATTGTAGCACAAAAATCCCAGCAGACCGCCCAGAACAGCAGCGGGGAACAGCGCCAGTGTGCCATGGCCGTTGGCCCATGCCACGAAGGTGAAGAACACCATCACCGGCACGGTGACACCGGAAGCCAGACCGTCCACACCGTCTGTGAGATTGACTGCATTGACGCAGCCCACAATGGCAAACATGGCAAACAGTAGATAGACGATCCAGTTGACGGATACCCGCATGCCCGCAAAGGGGATCAGCAGGCTGGTGGAGAGATTGCCGTTCCAACGCAGCAGTGCCAGATAGCCTGCCGCCGCTGCCAGCTGCAAAACAAACTTCTGCAGAGCAGTCAGACCCAGATTTCTCTTGAATTTGACCTTGAAAAAGTCATCCACAAAACCGATGGCACCGAACACCAGCGCAAAACCCAGTACCATCAGATGGTCATAGGTGCCGGCTGCCATGGCGCTCCAGCCAGCCACCAGCACGCAGGCAATGGCAGCGGCAATAAACATGATGCCGCCCATGGTAGGTGTGCCGGCTTTGGTATTATGCCATGCAGGACCGATTTCCCGGATGGACTGACCTGCTTTCAATGCCCGCAGCATGGGAATAACTGCAAGACCCAGCAGAACGGTAACGGCAAATGCCGCAATCACTGTAATCAAGATTGCCATGAAGATCCCTTCCTGTTGCAAGTTTGTTTCGATTCGTTAGTTTTTCTCGTCCTCTGCCAGAAACAGCTTCATGACCTCCCACATACGCATACCCTGACTGCCCTTGAACAGGATCACATCACCGGGTTTTGCCATGCGTTTGAGGGTCTTTGCCATATCTTCCTGTTCCTTGAAATGGAGGGTTCGTTTGGCATTCATGCCGCCGGTAATGGCACCGGTGATGATACGGGCAGAATGCTGACCGTAGGCCAGAACCAGATCTGCCACGGCAGCTGCCAGACGGCCAACCCGGTAATGCTCTGCCATGGCCCGGTTGCCCAGCTCCAGCATATCGCCCAGAACGGCAATGCGGCGGCCTTCGGTCTTGTGTTCGCCCAGAACTCGCAGAGCAGCCTCCATGGACTCAGGACCTGCATTGTAGCAGTCCTCGATAATGGTAAAGCCATTTTCTTCAAAGATATTCTGGCGCATGCCCACATTGTGGAACAGGCCCAGCTGATACTGGATGCTCTCAGGACTGATGCCCTTCAGCAGACCAACAGCCACAGCTGCCAGGGCATTGTAAACCATGTGCCTGCCTTCCTGGGGCACAAAGATCTGGAACTGCTGTCCCATGCCCTTGGCGGTAAAATACACGCCGCCATCGATCTGACGGATGTCCTCTGCCACCACATCACACCGCTCGTTTTCAATGCCGAAGTAGATCCGGCGGTGGGTGCCTTCCCTCAGATTCCACAAAAGAGGCTCGTCGCCGTTGAACACGGCAACACCGTCGGGCTGGATGCCTTCCATGATCTCCAGTTTTGCCTTCAAAATACCCTCGCGGGTACCCAGATGTTCAATATGCATGGTGCCGATGTTGGTGATCACCACCACATCCGGCCGGGCAATGGAGGTCAGATAGGACATTTCGCCAAAGTGGTTCATACCCAGCTCCAGAACGGCAATCTGGGTATCCGCACCCATGGACATGACCGTCATGGGCAGGCCCAGATTGTTGTTGTGATTGCCTTGGGTTTTGGTCACCCGGTATTTTCCGGACAACACGCAGGAGATCATTTCCTTCGTGGTGGTCTTGCCCACAGAGCCTGTGATGGCAACAACGGAAACACCCAGATCATTCCGGTATGCTTTTGCAATGCTGCCGTAAGCCAGCAGCGTATCTTCCACAACGATCTGCGGAATGCCGCACTCCACCGGATGGTTTACCAAAGCCGCAACCGCGCCGGATTTCCACGCACTTTCCACAAAATTATGGCCGTCCACCCGCTCTCCGGGCAGAGCCACAAACAGATCCCCGGGCTTTACATCACGGGAATCGTGCTGCAGACCGGTAATGGATCCCACGGCTTCCGCAGGGCGCAGATCTCCGCCGCACCATTGTGCCAGCTGTCTTAATGTCAATTCTTTCATTGGATACCTCAGTTTCCCAGCAAATGTGCTGCCACTTCTTCTCTTTCGTCCAGATGGAACTTTTCGTGGCCGATTTCCTGATAGGTTTCATGCCCCTTGCCTGCCAGCACGATCACATCGCCTGCCTGTGCATGGTCCATGGCCCATCGGATGGCCTGACGGCGGTTTTCAATGACCGTACAGGGGGTATCGTATTCTTTCACACCGACCAGGATCTGATCGATGATCTTCATGGGATCTTCCGTTCGGGGGTTATCGGAGGTGATGACCACCACATCGGAGAGTTCCGCACCGATGCGGCCCATAATGGGACGCTTGATGGGGTCCCGGTCACCGCCGCAGCCATAGACGGCAATGACACGCCCCTTGCAGAAGCCCCGGACGGTTTTCAGAATGTTTTCCAGACTGTCCGGTGTGTGGGAATAGTCGATCAGCACCGTATAGTCCTTGCCCGGTGTGGGCACCACTTCGGCTCTGCCGTTGACACCCTGTGCCGTTGCCAGAGATTCCGCAATCTGCGGCAGGGTCAGCCCCAGACTGAGCGCCGCACCCATAACACCCAGGGCATTATACACGGAAAAGGCGCCGGGGATCTGCAGCTGCGCAGGAACGGTCCAGTTCTGATAGGTGGCATCAAAATCCACCTGCTGCACACCAAGGTTTACATGATCTGCCGTAAGATCCGCTGCTTTGCCGTTGGCAGAATAGGTCAGAACCGGGCATTCGGCCTCCCGGATCATGGCCTCTGCTGCCGGATCGTCCAGATTGATCACACCGTGATCGCAGACGGAGAACAGCAGAGATTTGGCCTTGCGGTATTCTTCCATGGTCTTGTGAAAGTCCAAATGATCCTGTGTCAGATTGGTAAAGATGCCTGTATGGAATTGTACACCATAAACACGGCTGAGCACAAGTGCATGGGACGAAACTTCCATAATCACATGGGTGCAGCCTGCATCCAGCATCTGGCGGAACAGACCCTGCAGTTCGAAACTTTCCGGGGTAGTGCGCTCCGTATGGAGCACTTCATTGCCGATCATGTTCTGGATCGTACCTACCAGACCCACCTTTGCGCCCAGTGCATCTTCCAGAATGTGCTTCAGAAGATAGGTGCTGGTGGTCTTGCCGTTGGTGCCGGTAATGCCAATCATGGTCATTTTCTTTGCAGGATGGTCATACCAGTTGCATCCCACCTGTGCCAGTCCCAATCGGGTATCCGCCACCCGGACAAAACTGCCGGTTTCCGGCGCCTTTTCGCACAGAATGACCGCTGCGCCCTTTTCCAGTGCCATGGGAATATATTTGTGTCCGTCAGCGGCAAAACCGGAAACGGCAACAAACAGCTCGCCGGGCTTCACCATACGGGAGTCATAGCTGACACCGGAGATCTCCATCTCCATATCGGCCTGCAGTTCCAGTATTTCCATGCCTTGCAGCAACTCTTTCAGTTTCATGCTATGCCTCCTTTGGCGGTTGCATCCATTAATCTTGTGCGGTAAAGTCTGTGAATTCCACCGTGACTGTAGTGCCCGGTTCCACCATGGTTCCTGCTTCGGGGTTCTGATAGGTGGCGGTGACATTATAGGCATCCTGATTGATACCGGTCACCAGCATATATAAGCCCTCTCTGGCTGCCAGCTGATTGGCAGAAACCAGTGTCATACCGGAGAAGTCCGGTACTTCGACTTTCTCCTTGGGAGCTTCCTGGCTGAAGTAGAGGATGACCTCCGACTTACCGGGGATCATGGCATGGGGTGCGGGAATCTGGTCCATGACCACCGCGCCTGTGCCCACTTTTCGATAAGTAAAACTCTTGCTCTGCAATGCTGCAGCTGCCTCCGCTTCGGTCATGCCAGCCACATCGGGCACAGCCAGCGTGATGAGGTTCAGATCTTCATCGGATACATCGGGATCCAGACCCAGATAAGGCAGGATGTCCGACATGACAGCCGATGCCGTAGGCGCTGCCATAGCACCGCCGCCGATCATCAGACCGGTTTCCCGGCTGGGGGAATCCAGCGCAACCAGCACCACATAGCGGGGATCATCAATGGGTGCGACACCCACAAAGGAACAGATCTTATCTTCCGTCCGTTCACCGTTTTCATCAAACACGTCGATTTTTTCGGAAGTGCCGGTCTTGCCGCCGACCCGGTAGCCGGGGACTTTACCCTGACCGCCGGTACCGTCGGACACGACATATTCCATCATGTCCCGCATGACGGCAGAGGTTTCTTCACTGATAACCTGCCGTAGGATCTGGGGTTCATTTTTCTGAATGATATTTCCCTCAGAGTCCTGAATCTCCCGCACCATATAGGGCTGCACCAGATAGCCGCCGTTGACAACGGCTGCAATGGCTCTGGTCATCTGAATGGGGGTGATACGGAAGGTCTGACCGAAGGAAGAGGAGATCAGAGATGCGGTTGCATAGGGATTTTCGTAGTCCTGCTGGTTGAAGAACACGCCCTTTGCCTCACCGGGCAGATCCACATCCGTTCTCTCCAGGAAACCAAAATCTTCAATGTAATCGTAGAACAGTTCGCCGCCCATCCGCACACCAATGGTGGCAAAAGAGGGGTTGCAGGAACCGGCCAGTGCCTGCTTGGCATCCACATCGCCGTGGCCAACCTTTTTCCAGCAGTCCACTTCCTGGTCACGGCCGGCAAACTTATGTCCCACACCGTTGCAGACGAAATGGTCCGTTTCCTTGACCACACCGCTGTCCAGACCGGCAGCCATGGTGATCAGCTTGAAAACAGAACCCGGTTCATAGCCGTCAGACACAGCACGATTTCTCCACTGTGCCAGTCGGGCCGCTGCCATCCGCTGATTGTACTCATCCAGAGTTTTCTGGTAAGCACGGCTCTCTTCGCTGAAATGCATGGCATCATCGTAGAGATCTTCCAGTTCCTCTCTCAGTGTATCATCATAGATTTCCAGATGATTATTAGGGTCATAACCGCCAAGGGTGGCCATGGCCATCACTTCGCCGGTATCCACATCCATAACGATACCAAAAGCACCGTTCCGGACATCGTATTTCGCGATGGCTTCTTCCAGATTTTTCTCCAGATAGTACTGAACGGTGGTATCCACAGTCAGTACCAGAGAATTGCCGTCCGTGGCATCATAGTATTTTTCATAGGTATAGAGCATCTCGGAGCCGTTGTTGCCCTTGGTGCGGATCACGGCACCGGCTGTTCCGGTGAGTGCGCCGTCATAATAGGCTTCCAAACCTTCCGCGCCCACATTGTCCGAACTGATAAAGCCCATCAGCTGTCCGCCCAGAGCGCCGTAGGGATAGTAGCGCTGGGAATCCACTTCCAGATTGACAATGCCGTGGAGTTTATGCTCGTTGATCAGCGCACGCACCTTCTGTGCCGTTTCCTCCGGAACCTTGCGCTTGACAACTCTGTAATAGTAGTCAATATCCGTTGCCTGCTTGCGGACAAATTCCGGATCCACATCCAGAATCTCCGCCAGATTTCTGGCAATGAAATCCACAGAAATGGCAGGATTGTAAGGATCGTCCTTATCTGCCTTCTCCTTTTTCTCCGCTTCCTTCTCCATGGCCAGCTTCAGGGCATTGGGATCCAGAAAAACCGTTTCCACCGTTGCGGAGGATGCCATGATATTCATATTCCGGTCGTAGATCACACCGCGGGAAGCCGTCAGAGTGGTACTGCGGGTCTGGACATTCATTGCCAGCTCCTCGTATTTATCGTGTTCCACGATCATGATTTTAAACAAGGTGGCGATCAAAGGAATGAAAATCAAAATGCCGAATACCAGCAGCATGATATTCAACCGGGTCATTATGGTCCGATTGGCCCGGTCCCTGGCTGTGCCGGTCTGGCTTCTTTTCTTCCGTCTAAGAGATCTTCTTGCCATGGATGATTCCTCTCTGAAAATGTCATTAGGGGCGCGCATTGCGTCCGATGGCAAACAGGTGTTCCTGCCCTCGGACGGCCAATGGCCGCCCCTATGCGTTGCTTTCTATATTCTATCGCAGCCTTAGGACAGGTATTCCACCAATCCGCCCGCACTGCTCTGGAAGGCATTGAGAATCCGCTCGACCAGATTCATATGCTCCGGCTGATACACTTCGGCACAGTCGCCGCCTGCCAGATTGACATATACCGTCTGTTCCCGGGTGGGGATGGACAGACCCAGTTCGGCAGCTGCCAGTTCCACTTCATTCATATCGATACTGCCTTCGTAAAGGCTTTCCAGCACAGCCCGTTCTTCCTGCAAGGAAGACAGTTCATATTTCAGTCTGCTGACCTGTGCCGTTGCTTCATGCAGCTGCACAAAACCAAAAACCACCAGAATCACCATGCAGACCGCAACCATAAAGCCCACCAGACCAAAGGGGGCAATGGCCATCTTGTCCTTTACCCGACGGTACCGCTCAGGCGAGTAATCTTCTTCCGGCAGACCCTGCGGACGAACCTGAGGGGCGCGCAGATTGTATGCAGCCGCACCGTTATACATATTTTCCCGGTTCGTTCTTCTGGCCATAACTGTTGCTCCTTACTGTTTTATACCCGCTCTGCCACACGAAGCTTAGCACTTCTGGCTCTGGGGTTCTCCTCCAGTTCTTCCGCACCGGAGATGATCGGTTTTCTGGTCAGCACCTTGACCTTGGGTTTGTTGCCACAGACACATACCGGAAATTCCGGCGGACAGGTGCAGCCCTTGGATGCCTGATTCATTGCATTTTTCACAATACGGTCTTCCAGAGAATGGAAGGTGATGACCGCCAGTCTTCCTTCCGGGTTCAGCCGCTCCACCGCATCTGCCAGCATCCGCTCCACACTGCCCAGTTCATCATTGACCGCAATGCGGATCGCCTGAAAGCTGCGTTTGGCGGGATGCTGTTTTTCCCGCAATGCCTGTGCCGGCATGGCACTTCGGATCACATCCACCAGTTCCATGGTGGTCTCGATGGGCTTGACCTCCCGCTGCCGCTCTATGGCTGCGGCAATCAGAGGTGCGTAGCGTTCTTCACCATAATCAAACAGGATCCGTCTCAATTCTTCTCTGGGCCAGCCGTTTACCACATCGTAGGCTGTGAGGCTGTCTTCCCGATTCATCCGCATATCCAGCGGTGCATCGGCCATGTAGGAAAATCCGCGGCTTCCATCATCCAGCTGTGGAGAAGAAACACCCAGATCAAACAGCATGCCGTCTATTTTTTCCAATCCCAGCTTATCCAGAATGGATGCCAGATTGGCGAAATTGTCGTGTACCAGAGTCACCCGGTCCATCCACGGTGCCAACCGTTCTTCAGCAGCCTTCAGAGCCACCGTATCCCGATCCACACCGATGAGCCGACCGGTGGTCAGCCGCTGGGCGATCTGACTGGAATGACCCGCGCCGCCCAAAGTGCCGTCCAGATAAATCCCATCGGGTTTGATATTCAGCGCGTCGATGCATTCCCAAAGGAGTACGGAACGATGTACAAATTCCATCAGAAATCCAGTTCCTCCATTACAGCTGCCAGATTTTCAGGTGTCAGCATCTCAGCCTCCAGCCGTTCGTAGGCCTCTGTATCCCAAATCTCTGCATGACCGCCCTGACCGATAAAGGTAACTTCCTGTTTCAGCCCGGCATAATCACGAAGGGTTGTGGGGATCAGAAAACGGCCCTGTTTATCCGGCTCACACTTTGCCGCATTGGCAAAGAGAAAACGCATTTTTCTCGCCTGGGAAATGGGCAATGCATTGTACTTGTCCACAATGGCCTGCCAGCCTGCCTCCGTGTAGACACTCAGGCAATGATCCAGGCCCAATGTCACAAAGAAGCTTTCTCCCAGTTCTTCCCGGAGTTTGGAGGGAACGAACAGCCGACCCTTGGGGTCAACCGTATGATTAAATTTTCCTACCAAGAGTCTCACCTCGCTCCATTTTCATCTATTTTGCTCCATTTTGCTCCACTTGACTATACTATACAGGATTTGTAACAAAATTGCAATCCCTAATCCCTAATTTTTTTGCTTAAAAAGTAGGTTTTTTGCAGAAAAAATACCCTCGAAAACGTATAATCAAACATTTGTTCGATTGCGTTTCGAAAATAGTATCCGGCAGCCCTGTTTCAAAGCCCCGGATACCGTTTTATTTTTTGTTTTCTGTCCACTCCAGCCCTGTTTCCCCGGCTCTCAGCTGCAGCCGAACTGTACCTTGTGCCTGCAGCAGTTTCTGGGCAGCGGGGTTTTCGATCTGGCTGCGGATCTTCCGCCGCAGATCTCTGGCTCCGCCCTTTTCTCCCGCGCATTGCCGCACCAGCCAAGGAGCAACACTTTCATCTGCGCAAAGAATGGCACCGGCTTTTTCTGCCCGCTGGATGGTTTTTGTCAGCTCCCGCTCTGCAATGGCTTCCATGGTCTGCAGGGACAAAGGTTTGAACCGAACCACCCCATCCAGTCGTCCCAGAAACTCCGGACGAAACCAATCCCGCAGTGCCTTTTGGGAGGGATCGGCTTTGTTTTCGCCAAAGCCCACCTGTCCAAGACCGGTACAGTCACTGCCCAGATTGGAGGTCATGACCACAATGGTATTGCGAAAATCCACATGGCGACCCATGGCATCCGTCAGCACACCGTCTTCCAGCACCTGCAGCAAAATGGAAGTCACATCCCGGTGGGCTTTTTCCAGTTCATCCAACAGCACCACGCAATAGGGTCTGCGGCGGACTTTTTCCGTCAGTTCGCCGCCCTCGCCGTGACCCACATAGCCGGGAGGCGCACCCAGCAGGCGGGAAACGGCATGCTGCTCCATGTATTCAGACATATCCAGCCGCACCATGGCATCCCGGCTGCCGAATACGCAGTCCGCCAAAGCCTTGCACAGGGCGGTTTTGCCCACACCCGTAGGACCTAAAAACAAAAGGGATGCCACCGGCCGCTCACTGTCCGCCAGCCCCATGCGTCCGCGGCAGACTGCTTCCGCCACGATTTTTGCGGCTTCTGTCTGTCCCAATACCTGCTGTTCCAGATTTTGCTGCAGATGCAGGAGCCGGTCTTTATCGGACCTTGTCACCTGCCCTGCGGGGATACCTGTCCGCCTTGCTACCGCCGCCGCAATATCTTCCCGCTCCACTGCCAGTTTCTGCAGTCTGCCCTTCTGCTGCTGCAGAAGCTGCTGCAGCTTATCCCGCAGAGAGGCCGCCTGTTCAAAGCGGTTTTCTTTCACTGCATCGGACAGCTGCCCCACCAGCTTCTGCCGGTGCTCCTCCACTGCCAGACCGCCTTTATCCCGGTTTCGTGCCACGGCTGCCGCCTCATCCAGCAGATCCACCGCCTTATCCGGCAAAAACTGTGCCGGCAGATACCGACAGCTCAGTTCCACCGCCGCTTCAACGGCTTCCTGTGTAATGCGGATGTGATGATGCTGCTCCAGACCCGGACGCAGTCCCTCCAGCATCCGCAGAGCATCAGCTCTGGAGGGTTCCCGGACCGTGACCGGTCGAAACCGTCGCTCCAATGCCGCATCCTTCTCGATATGCTTACGGTATTCCTCCAGAGTAGTCGCACCGATGACCTGTATTTCCCCTCTGCCCAGAGCCGGCTTCAGTAGATTGGCCGCATCGATGGCACCTTCGGCGGAACCTGCTCCCACAATGGTATGCATTTCATCGATAAACAAGATCACATTGCCGCATCTGCGGATTTCCTGGATGATATCCCGCACCCGTTCCTCAAACTCACCGCGGTATTTTGTGCCTGCCAGAACACTTGCCATATCCACCGACAACAGCCGCTTGTTCTGCAGCTGCTCCGGCACCTGTCCCGATGCCATCCGCTGGGCAAGGCCCTCCACGATGGCGGTTTTGCCCACACCCGGCTCTCCGATCAGCGCCGGATTGTTTTTGTTCTTCCGGCTGAGGATGCCCATGACTGTATCGATTTCATTCTCCCTGCCGATGACCGGCTCTGTCCGGGCGGAAACCGCCACCATATCCGTGCAGAACTGTTCCAAAAGCCGCACTGCAACACTTCCCTTCTCCGGCCGGGGATGCTGACCGGTTTTCATATCGACCACCAGATCCGAAAATACAAATTCCGTCCGTGTGCCGTTTTCCCGCAGCAGACGGACTGCCGCAGTCTGTTCCTGCCGCAAAAGTGAAAGGAGCAGATGCTCCGGTTCTACCGCCGCTGCTTTCATGGAAGAAGCCTCCCGGATCGCACCGCGGAGGATGCTTCTTGCCCCCTCTGACAGTCCCTGTGCCAGCGGTGCGCCCTTTGCACCTTTTCCGTATGTCCGGCAGAGTAGCTGCCGCCAGCTGTTCTTTTCCCAGCCGCAGGCAGACAGATACCATCCGGCTTCCGTTTCCATCAGTGCCAGCAGCAGGTGCTCACTGCCCACCTGTGCATGCCCCAATGCCATAGCTTCCGTCCTTGCCCGGATGACTGCCTGCTCCGTTTTCCGGCTCATTGCCGGCTTCGTCATACTGCCACCCCTTTTCCGTCACGGTCATTTTTCCCTTTCGCCGGAAATTTATACCATCCGCCATATTACACAAAGATACAAATTCTTTATTTTCCATTTGCTTTTTCCGAAAAACATGATAGAATGAAATCGCAAATCATTATGGAGGTGTTTCCAGTATGGCATATGTGATCACTGATGCTTGCGTTTCCTGCGGTGCTTGCGCTGATGCTTGCCCCCTGAGCGCCATCTCTGAAGGCGACGGCAAGTACGTCATCGACGCTGATACCTGCGTTGACTGCGGCACTTGCGCCGGCGAATGCCCCAACGAAGCTATCGTTGAAGGCTAATTTTTACATCGCAAAAAGCCTGTGCCGAAATGCACAGGCTTTTTGTCAATTTGTATGTCATAAGGTTTTACCGCTATGAGAAAAGAAACACTTTGGAACGGTGTGAGTCTGTTTTCCCAAAAAGGTAGCTTCCCTCTGGGCACAGACAGCGTCGCCTGTGCCGGTTTTGCACGATTTTCCAAAAATAGCCGCATTGCGGACCTTGGCTGCGGCAGCGGTGCCATTGCGCTGATGCTGCTGGCATCGGACCGTTCTTTGCAGGTCACGGGCATTGAGCTGGATGAAGCAGCTGCCCGTCAGGCAGCGGAAAATGCCCGGCTGAATGAAGTGAATTTTACAGTTTTGCAGGGAGATCTGCGCCAAATTCGCACACTTTTGCCTGCCGGTTCCATGGACGGCTGTATTTCCAATCCGCCCTACTTCCCTGTGGGCAGCGGAAAGCAGGCTGCAGGGGCTTTGGCAAAAGCCAGAAGCGAAGAAACCTGCTCTCTGGACGATCTGACCGCAGCCGCCGCATGGCTGCTCCGCACAGGCGGCAGTTTTGTGCTGGTACATCGGCCGGAACGGCTGGCAGACCTCATCTGGCAGCTGCGCAGTCATCAACTGGAACCCAAGCGCATCCAATTTGTCCGTCACAAAGCCGACAGTCCTATTAGTCTGGTGCTGATGGAGGCAAAAAAAGGAGGAAAACCTGGAATTTCCTACGAAAAAGACTTGATTTTCTTCCATGATGACGGCTCTGAAACGGATGCCTACAAAACCCTATACCACAGGAAGGACTGAGCCTATGGCCGGTATGTTATATCTCGTTCCCACCCCCATCGGCAATCTGGGCGATATTTCTCAGCGCTGCCGGGAAACTCTGGAACAGGCAGATTTTATCGCCGCAGAGGACACCCGTGTGTCCCTGAAGCTGCTGAACCATCTGAACATCAAAAAGCCGCTGGTCAGCTACTATGAGCACAACCGGACAGAGAGCGGCCAGAAAATTCTGGAGCGGATTCTCGGCGGCGAAACCTGTGCATTGGTATCCGATGCCGGATCTCCCGCCATCTCCGATCCCGGTGAAGATCTGGTGGCACTTTGTGCCGCCAACGGCATTGTGGTTTCCGCCATTCCAGGCCCCTGCGCCGTCATCACCGCCTTGAGCATTTCCGGTCTGCCCACGGGCCGCTTTGCCTTTGAAGGTTTCCTCTCCACCAACAAGAAAAACCGGCAGGAGCATTTGCAGGCGCTTCTGTCGGAGCAGCGGACCATGATTTTCTACGAAGCGCCCCACAAGCTGCTGAACACTCTGCAGGACATGCAGGCTGCCTTCGGTGCAGAGCGGCGGATCAGCCTTTGTCGGGAACTGACCAAATTGCACGAAGAAGTCATCCGCACCACCCTTGGCGGTGCGCTGGAATATTACAAAGAACTTGCCCCCAGAGGAGAGTATGTGCTGGTGCTGGAAGGCGCTGCACCTCCGCCTGCCACGGAGATTTCTCTGGAAGATGCCATCCGTCTGATGGAGGAAAAGATGGCACAGGGACTAAGCCGTAAGGATGCGGCAAAGCAGGCAGCCAAAGAAACCGGCTTCTCCAAAAATGTACTCTACGATGCTTCTGTGAAGTCAAAACCTCCGGCTAAGCCGGAGGCTTGATTAAGCCCTAGAAGGGCATTATTCAGGCATTTGCCCCTTAAGGGGCCCCGAAAAGTTTGCCGACCGCATTTCTTTTCCGGGCTACCCCTTAAGGGGTTTTCCTTATGC
>JAZNFJ010000133.1:0-30039 GCA_045589035.1 Candidatus Avilachnospira sp.
TGCCCGCTGGGGATCCTGTGTCAGCATCAGCTCCGTGGCCAATTCCACCTGACCCATTCTGCCGGCGGCATTGATTCGGGGGGCTAATGTATAGCCAATGGAAATGGCAGTCATTTCCTTCCCGTCACAGCCGCATTCTTCTGCCAGGGCTGCCACACCGGGTCTGGGTGTTTCGTTGAGGGCTTTCAATCCCCGGACCACAAAGGCTCTGTTTTCGCCCACCAGGGGCATCACATCCGCCACTGTGCCAAGGCACAGAAGATCGCTGAAGCGATCCAGTATCACCTGCTGATCGCCCAGAACAGCAGCCGCCAGCTTGAAGGCCACACCCACACCTGCCAGATTGCGGTGGGGATAGGTATCGTCCTTCCGATGGGGGTCCACCACGGCCACAGCCTCCGGCAGATCATCCTTGCACTCGTGGTGGTCGGTGATGATCAGATCCACACCGATTTCCTTACAGAACAGGGCTTCTGCATCAGCAGTGATGCCACAGTCCACAGTGATAATCAGACGGACTCCCTGCTCCTGCAGACGGCGAATGGCATCGGCATTCAAGCCGTAGCCTTCCTCAATTCGACCGGGTATGTAATGGGTCACACGGCTTCCCTGACTGCGGAGAAACTCCGTCAGAAGGCAGGTAGCGGTGATGCCATCCACATCGTAGTCACCAAAGACAGCAATGTGCTCTCCGCTGTTGAGGGCGCGTCTGATCCGCGCCACCGCCTTGTCCATGTCCTTCATCAGCATGGGATCAAGGAGGGTGGTTCCGGCAGACAGGAAATCTCTGGCCACTTCCGGGTCATCATAGCCTCGGCTGACCAGAACTCTGGCCGTCAGCGGGGAGAACCCGGCAGCTTCCAATCTCTCTACTTTATTCTGTTCTACTTTCGTTATGTTCCAGCTTCCATACTTCACGGCAAATTCCATCCATTATAATTTCATTTTCAGGATATTATATCATTCTTTCGGCTTCAGTGCAATGATTTCATGCAGATGGTCATTATTTTCTGTATGCAAACATCAAATTTTGTGATAAAATGCAGAAAAGAGATTTTGGGAGTGATCATGTGCAGTATCAGAAGCATCTGCCAGTGCCCGGACTGCTGAATTGCAGAGATCTGGGCGGCTTTCCCGCCAAAAACGGTACCACTCGGTACGGTGTGTTCCTTCGCAGCGAAGCACCCTGCGATCTGGGTCCTGAAGCCGTTGCGTTTTTGCGGGAATACGGGCTGACGACCACCTTTGACCTGCGGGGTGAACCGGAGATTCAATGGCGGCCCAGTGCATTGGCACAGGAATTTGACTACCGGCTGCTGTCCCTCAGCGGCGGCGCTGAAACCTTCGAGAAAAAGAACCTGCCAGAAGGCGAATTTTCCTGGGACAAGGTCTACATCAAGCGGGCAATCGCCCACCGGGACTGGATCTGCCGCAGCATCACCGCGCTGACGGAAGCACCGGGCTGTTCTTTGTTCCACTGTACCACCGGCAAGGACCGCACCGGCATTCTCACCTGCTGTCTGCTGGGCGCTGTGGGTGTCAGCAAAGAAGATATTGCTGCCGACTACTGCGTCAGCGAGGTCTACCTGCAGCCCATGTTCGATGCCATGCGATCCGGCAGGCTGACCATCCGCAAAGAGCCCAGTCATTTTGAAGAATATGTGTTCCATACCCCCTACACCGCCATGATGAAATTCTACGAATTTTTCCAGCAGGAGTTCGGTTCTGTCCGAAACTATCTGCTGGACATCGGTGTGACGGAGGATACCCTTCAAAAACTGGAAGATAAACTTGTCGAAAGATAAAAAGTCACGCACATTGTGCGTGACTTTTTTTAATAAATATCCGGGCTGACCTGATCCATCAGAACCACATCCACATGATAATAAGCACCGTTCCGATAGACCGTCAGCTGCACCTGATCACCGGCAGAAAGATCTGCCTTCAGCTGCACCAGACCTTCCAGAGAGGCAACCGCTTCCCCATTAAAGGCAACAATGGCATCATCCACCCGCAGTCCCTTTTCGTAGGCATCGGATTCTTCCAGAACATCCGTCACAATGATGCCGCCGGGCATACGGTAGAACAGTTGCGCGCGCAGGTCCAGCACCTGCCCCCGGATACCGATGGCCGGTCTGCCGGACACATAGCCCTGGGCGATCAGTTCATCCACAATGGGCTTGGCTGCGGCAACGGGAATGGCAAAGCCCAGACCCTCTACGGTGGAAGACGCAAGGGAATAATTGCTCATCTTCATGGTATTGATGCCGATAACCTGCCCGTAGCAGTTGATCAACGGGCCGCCGGAGTTGCCCGTATTCAGAGCCGCGTTGGTCTGAATGAGGGTCATTTTCCGCCCGGAGAGGTTCAAGTCCCGATTGATGGCGGAAACGATACCGTCAGTCATAGTGCCACGCAGTTCCGCGCCCAGCGGATCGCCAATGGCAACCACCGCATCGCCTACCCGCAGGGCATCGCTGTCGCCAAATTCTGCGGGAATCAAATCCGAAGCCGGCACTTTCAGCACCGCCAGATCGGAGGTTTCATCACCGCCCACCAACTCTGCCGTATAGGTCACATCATTTTCCAGAAGGACGCGAATTTGCATTGCATTATCAATGACATGATAATTGGTGATCACATAGCCGTCTTTGGACATGACAATGCCCGTACCGGTACTGCTGCCGCTGCGGAGGGTGCAGGAAATGGAAGCCACACTGGGGCTGACCTTTTCATAGATCTGCTGCAGGCTCAAGGCCTTATCATCTTCGGAAGGACGGTTCTCTACACTCTGTGCCGAGGGAGATACGATCAGTCCCTGTTCTCCCTGCTGCATTTCCGCCGCCACTTTTGGCTGCCCCGCTTCCAAAGCAGGTGCAGAATCCGGCTGGATCGCCATCATATTTTCTTCCGCTTTTTCTTTCCGGGGAATGTTGATGACCCATGAAAGGATGCTGGACACCAGCACCAGAATCACCAGCACTGCCAGAAGCCCCGTCCGCTTTTTCTTCGGAGGCTGCTGGGGACAGTAATACTGTTCATAATCCCGATTGGGTTCATAATCGTGCATCTGCAACACCTCTTTTCACGGTTATCGCACCAAAGGCAAGGTAAATACAAAAGTCGTCACACCTTCGGAACTGGCAACGGAAATATCCTCGCCGTGGCTGTTCAGAATGGTTTTGACAATATAAAGTCCGAGGCCCACACCCTCCCGGTCCGCAGACCGGCTCTTGTCCGTCTTGTGGAAGCGGTCAAAGAGCAGGGGCAGTTCCTCCGCAGGAATGGTGGTGCCTGTGTTCTGGACGGTGACTTTTGCCTTGCCGCCCTCCATAGCCAGCCAGATACTCAGTCTGCCCCCATCGGGACAGAATTTCACCGCATTGTCTGTCAGATTATACAGCACCTGGGTGATGCTGTCCTGATCGGCTCTGACCCAGACACTCCGGTCCGGCAGCCGTACATCCATGAAAAGTCCCTTGGCATTGACTCTCCGTTCAAAGGAGATCAGCACCTGACCAATGGCTTCGCAGAGATCAAACCGCCGCTTTTGTTCCTCGGTAATGCCCCGGGCCTGCAATCTGGAAATTTCCAGCATATTCCGCACCAGCCGGGACAGGCGGCGGACTTCGTCGGAAACCAACTGCATATAATGCCCATGCCGCTGCTGCGGAATGGTGCCGTCCAGCATGCCATCCAGGAAGCCGGAAATGGTAGTCATGGGCGTCCGCAGTTCATGGCTCACATTTGCCACAAACTCCTGCCGCTGCCGCTCTGATTGGGACAGACTTTCCGCCATGGTATTGAAGGCCATGGCCAGTTCGTCCACTTCCACGGTGTTTTTACCGCCCAAAGGCACCCGGGTATCCAGTTCCCCGTGGCCGAACCGTACAGCGGCTTTGGTCACCTGCTGAATGGAGCCGGACTGTCTGCGGCTGAGGATGTAACTGGCGACCATCGCCACCGTCAGCACCACCACAGACACATACAAGAATAAAACGCTGGACTGCATGACCACGCCGCCGATCTGTTTCCGGGATGCTGCAACGATCAGCACACCGATAAGGTCATCAGAATCCGAAGAGCGGATGGCCATGCCCTCCATATAATGTTCCTGTTCATAAATATCAGCAATATTGCCTTCCCAGAACAGTTCCCCTTCTTCCACGATCTGCGCTATCTTCTCGGCATCCACAGACTTTCCCTTGTGGACACAGCCAATCTGCTGACAGGCACAGACGAAGATTTCCCCATTCTCATTGCAGATCATGGCATCGGTTCCCGCCACCTGCGCCGCAGAGGAAAAGGCAATATGAAAATCGCCCCATTGGGCATCCAGATCGCCTGTTTCATCGTAAGCCAGTGCCAGATTTGCCAGGGTTTCCGCATTGTTGCGAAGACTCTGCTGCTTTTCATCCACCAGATAATTCTTCAGCAAAATCCGGAAGGAAATACCCAAAAGCAGCAGGCACAGGAAAATCACCGCAGCAAACAGGGCAAAAAGCCTGCTGAATGTGGTTTTCATGGTCACAGCACCTCGAATTTATAGCCTACACCCCAGACGGTCTTCAAAGACCACTGCTCAGATACACCTTCCAGCTTTTCTCTCAGACGCTTGATGTGTACATCCACCGTGCGGCTGTCTCCAAAATAATCAAAGCCCCATACCTCGTCCAACAGCTGATTGCGGGTATAGACCCGGTTGGGCGAAGATGCCAGATGGAACAGCAGTTCCATCTCCTTGGGGGGCGTATCCACCTTTTTTCCGTCTACGATCAGTTCAAAGGCATCCAGGTCGATGACCAGTTTGTCAAATTCCAGCCGTCTGCCATTGTTCTTTTCCTCTTCGGAACTGCCGCGGCGGAGAACTGCCTCCACACGGGCCAGGACTTCCTTCATTTCAAAGGGCTTGGTGATATAGTCATCGGCACCCATCTTCAGTCCGGAGACCTTGTCGTTCAATTCCCCCTTGGCGGTGAGCATGATCACAGGCGCCGAAGATTCCTTCCGGATGGTCTGCAGCACACCCCAGCCATCCATCACCGGCAGCATGATATCCAGCAGCACCAGATCTGGCTGCACCTTGCGGAACATCTCCACACCGGCGCCGCCATCGTCGGCAATGGCTGTCACATAGCCTTCTTTTTCCAGATACAGCCGAAGCAAATCCGCAATGTTGCGGTCGTCTTCCACGATCAGCACAGTTTTTGCCATGGTTCTCCCTCCTGTGTGTTTCTCTTTTTCTTCATTATACTTCAAAATTGCCGCTTTCGGTGAATTTTTTGTAAAAACTGTCCCTTCGGTCAAATTTTCAATTGTTGTTCACAATCTTTTTTCTGTTCGTTCACACTTTCGCGGTCTTTTTGCGGTATGCTGATACCGTAAAGAACCCCTCGTTCTTTCTCCTCTCTCTCTTCTTTCTGGAAAGACCTGCTGCATCTGCCGCAGGTCTTTCGTCATGCTATCGTTATTCTTTTTATTGTACATCGAAACAAATCCATGTATAATAGAAATAAGACCAACGGAAAGAAGGTGACCTCCATGACCGATGATCTGGGACGGCAGATCCACTATATGCGAATTTCCGTGACAGAACTGTGCAATCTCCGCTGCCGGTACTGCATGCCGGAAGACGGTGTCTGCAAAAAAGACCATAAGGATATGCTCACGGAAGAAGAACTGGAAACAGCTGTCCGGGCAGCCGCATCTCTGGGTATCGACAAAGTCCGCATCACCGGCGGAGAACCGCTGGTGAAAAAGAATATTGTTTCCATCTGTCAGAAGGTCGCTGCGGTGGAGGGTATCAAAGAAGTCTGCCTGACCACCAATGGCATCCTGCTGCCGCAGCTGGCAAAGCCTTTGAAGGAAGCCGGTGTCAGCCGTCTGAACCTGAGTCTGGACACCCTTGACCCGGAAAAATACCACTACATGACCCGCTGGGGAAACCTTTCTGATTTTCAGAAAGGTCTGGATGCCGCCTTGGATGCCGGTTTCCGGAAAATCAAGATCAACACCGTCCTCATCGGCGGTTTCAATGACGATGAGATCGTGCCCTTGGCACAGCTGACCCGTCAGTATCCCGTGGATGTGCGGTTTATTGAGCTGATGCCCATGTATGACAGCGGCGATTTCGGTCCCGATGCCTTCCTCCCCCAGCAAGCGGTGCTGGATGCCCTGCCGGAACTGACACCCATGGAGGGCGACGGCGGTGTGGCAAGACTGTACCGGCTGCCGGAAAGCCAAGGCAATATCGGACTCATCAGTTCCATCACCCGCCATTTCTGCACCTCCTGCAGCCGCATCCGTCTGACGGCTGACGGAAAGCTGAAGCCCTGCCTCCACCGGGAAGCAGAGCGATCCATCAAGGGCAAATCCTATGAAGAAATGGTGGAGATCATGACTCAGGTCATCCGCCAAAAGCCGGAGTGGCACGGGCAGCTGGATGCCAGCCACCGCAGCCATGCCGGGCGGAATATGAACGAGATTGGAGGTTGAGGCGATGGATTTCACCCACTTTGACGAAGAAGGCCGCGCCAAAATGGTCGATGTGAGCCAGAAGGACATTTCCTGCCGCACTGCAGAAGCTGCCGGCCGCGTATTGGTCAGCCGCAGCACCTTCGATCTGATCCGCAGCGGCGGCATGAAAAAGGGCGATGTGCTGACTGTGGCGCAGCTGGCAGGCATCATGGGTGCCAAACGCACTTCCGACCTCATCCCCATGTGCCACCCCATTGCTATCGACGGTATCAAAGTCCGGCTGGAATTGGATGAAGAACGGCTTTCCGTGGAAATCTATGCTTCTGTCACCTGCACCGGACGCACCGGTGTGGAAATGGAGGCCCTGACTGCCGTATCCGCATCCGCTTTGACGGTCTACGATATGTGCAAAGCCGTCCAGAAGGACATGGTCATTACCGATATCCGGCTGATTTCCAAAACCGGTGGAAGCCACGGAGATTTCCAAAGGGAGGGACTGTGATGTATCAAGCAGCTGTGATCACCGTCAGCGATAAAGGTTTTCTGGGGCAGCGGCAGGACACCAGCGGACCTGCCCTTGTGCGGCTTTTGGAAGAGCGAGATTACGAGGTCGTCCACACGCAGATCGTACCCGATGACCATGATGCCATCCGGGATGCCCTACTGTTTTGTACCGATGAAAAGAAGATCACATTGATTCTCACCACCGGCGGCACCGGCTTCTCCCCCCGGGACATCACCCCGGAAGTAACCATGGAGATCGTGGAGCGGCCCACACCGGGCATTCCCGAAGCCATGCGGGCGGAAAGCATGAAGATCACCCCCAGAGGCTGCCTGTCCCGTTCCGCAGCAGGTATTCGCGGACGCAGTTTGATCATCAATCTCCCCGGCAGTGAAAAAGCCGCCAGAGAAAATATTCTTGCGGTCATCGATGCCGTGGGACACGGGTTGGAAATGCTCTGTTCCCAAGGCTCTGCCGACTGTGCAAAATAAAAAAATCACCGGAAAGCAATGCTTTCCGGTGATTTTTTAGTACAATTCTGTTTCTTTTACGCATTCCTTTTTCAGTCGGCCTACCAAATATTCCAGCGCCTGCACCACATGGGGACGAATATCGCCGCCCACCAGCACATACATGAGATCGTCACCGACCTGTAAAGTGCCTTCGTTGAGCCAGACTTTCACATAATAAATGCCGGGCAATGAATAGGTATCGGCAATCACCTGCTCCACCTGTTTTGCATCATGGGAAAAGACCATGCCGACCACAGGCTTTGCACCTGTATCACCCTCACGAACCAGTGCCCTGGCACTTTGCCGCACCACGCCGTTATGGGTCAGATACATGCCGACCTTCCCTGCATTTTCATACTTTTTGGCCTCCTGCAGCCATTGATCCATAGAAGGAATCATAACGCGTATGCTCCTTTAGTCATTCTCTACATAGAACCGATAGGATTTTTCTGTATCCACAATGGTACTGATATGATGGGATTTCTGCTTATCTTCCGGCGGGTCATTGCGCCAGTTCCCATATTTCTGCGTCAGATACGCATCGTAATTCTCAGGGATCCGAACCTGGATACCCTCAAAAGTTGCCATGGTTCCCTTTCCATAATGCCACTTGGGCGCATACTCCAATTTTCCCTGCCAGTTTCCAAAGTTGCACCAAAGTTCCGATTCCTGCGGAGGGTATTTTGCATACAGACGTTCGAGTGATGCGTGCGCCTGATAAACTTTTTTATGGACACCAAGCAGACGAAGCACCTTGTTCCGGATATGGATCTTCTTATTGATGTGCTCCTTATATATGGAATTTCTGACCCACGCATTCAACTTCCGCTTCAGTTCAAACAGCTTGCTCTCAAATGCTTTTTGAGGATAACCGTCAATGGGGAAAATGTCCAGAAAGATGCCATGGTTCATAGGGATCGTTTTTACATCGTCTTCTATGAAAGCTGTATTGCTGTTTCTCAGTTTGCTGGATATATGAGAAAAATATTTTTCCGTTTTATAATTCTGCAAAAAACACCATTCCGGCAGTTCCTGCGGCGCAACAGACAGAAAACGGTTATAGTCATCCCGCAGCAGTCCCACATCAATATCATCATCCCAGGGGATGAACCCGCCGTACTTTACAGCACCCAATGCAGAACCGCAAACCAGGAAATACGGAATCTCCCATTTTTCGCAGATTTTAATAAATATTTGAAGCAACTCAAGGGATTTTTTCTGCAATTCCGTCATAACAGACTCCTTGTTTACTTTTTCAGAATTTTCCGGGCAAATGCAAACAAAAATCTGGGATTCAGCCCCGCCACCAAATAGCGGTTATTCTCCCGAAGGGACTTCACGAAAAATCCCAAAATAAAGTTTGTAAAGACCTGCGTGATAAACGATGCGAATGCCGCGCCAAAAGCTCCCAAAATCGGAATCAGGATTGCATTGATCAAAAAATTGAGCAGCGCCCCAGCCAGATTGATTTTCCAAAGAATCTTCTGTTTCTCCTCAGCGAGAATCCAGACATTTCGGATTCTGCCCATTTGGGAAAAGGAAACATACCAGACAAGAATCTGAAGCACAGGCACGGCACGCACATACTCCGCACCGTAAAGGATATGAATAATAGGTTTTGCCAGTAGGGTAAAGGCAAGACCCTGCGCCAATGCCAGGTAGGTGATAATACAATATAGAGTCGAGATATTCTTCCCGTATTCTTCACTTTTTTCCTTTTTACTTGCCAAAATAACCGGCCGCATGGAATCAATAATGGCAGCATAAACGAACGAACATACCGATGCGCTGGTGATAGCAGCGGAGTAAAAACCATTTTCCGCATTTCCCGAGATCATCTTCAGCATAACATGATCCGTATTCTGAAACAGCGTCACCATCAAAGAAGAAAATATATAGGGATAGCTGTTAAGGAACAACCGCTTTGCCATTGTCCTGGAAGCGGAAAGTCCCTGCTTTCCCTGTCTGAAGTAGAGCACCAGTAAGCCCAGACCTACGATGCCATACTCAATGGAGTAGACGACTGCAAACCAATACACATTTTTCTTTGCGATCAAGAGGAAAATTTTATATGCTGAAACCAAAACATAGGCTACCAGCATCATAATCGAAGGGTATTTAGACTGGAGTTTGCTGTGGAACCAATACTGCGCCAACTCAACGGCCTGAAAGACCAAAGATACGCTATACAAAACACAAACCAGAATCGTCTGCGTTTCTCCTAAATTGACGACAGATGTAAAAGCCCAGACCGACGCAATACAAAGGAAACTGGAGAGAAAACTCATCAGTAAAGAAGTACCGAGGATCTCCCCTTCTTTTTCGGGTGTTTCAATCAGTTCCCGCACCAAAGTTGCATTCAGACCCAACTGGGTAAAAGGAACCGCAAAAGCCACCACAGATTTTGCATAGTTAATCAAACCATAGTTTGCAGGTCCCAGATACCGGGCACTGAGCATACCGATCAGCAGCTGCAGCAGCGACTGGGCAACCTTGCAGATGATGATCCATTTTGCATTTGTTACAACTTTTTTCCCGTTCATAAGCACATAATGTTCTGCCCCTGCCGGAACAGAAATCTGTTCCGGCAGGGGACTTTTCACTTACTCAATAATCTGACCGAGTTCATTGAAGGTGTAGTGCTTCACCATCAGATAATCGTTGTCTCTCCAGACATAGTATCTCTGGTTCACGACAAGCGATCCATCATACAGCGTAAAGTAGTAGTAACCATCCAGGATGAACAAGCCCTTATCTACCGGTTTGCCGCTTTCATAATAGTACAGCACACCGTCAACATTGACGATCTCACCGGTCTTCTTTGCACCGAGCAGCTTACCATTCTCATCGAACAGATAGGTTCCCTTTTCCAGTTCGGATGTTTCATGCAGTTTCCATGCATAATACTTCATACCGGTAATCAGTTTACCATCGTACTGAGAGAAGTAGTAATCGCCATCCAGCACAAACAGGCCCTTTTCGGTAGGCTTGCCGTTCTCGTAGTAGTACAGCACGCCATCCTTGTTGATGATGCCCTGCAGCATCTTGCCGTCTGCACCAAACTCGTAGTGAGCCTTGGGCAGATCTGCGGTTTCATCCAGTTTCCAGACGTAGTACTTACCGGTAATGACGCTGCCGTCATACTGGGCAACATAGTAGTCACCGTTATACTTGAACAGACCCTTTTCGGTGGGCTTGCCGTTCTCGTAGTAGTACAGCACGCCGTCCTTATCCACGATACCTTGCAGCATCTTGCCGTCATTGCCGAACTCATAGTGGCCGTTGGGCAGATCACTGGTGATGTCGTGCTTCCAGACATAGTACTTGCCGGTAATCACCATGCCGTCATACTGGGCAACATAGTAGTCGCCGTTGAACTTGAACAGACCCTTTTCGGTGGGCTTGCCGTTCTCGTAGTAGTACAGCACACCGTTCTTATTCACGATTTCACCGGTGATGCAGGAACCAACCAACTTGCCGTCTTCAGCAAATTCATAGTGGCCCTTATCCAGCAGTGCACTGCTGTCCAGTTTCCAGGCATAGTATTTCTGGCTGGTGATCAGTTCGCCGCCAGTCTGTGCGAAGTAATGGCAGCCGTCTTCATAGAGGAACAGGCCCTTTTCCACACCGACACCGTTCTCGTAGTAGTACAGCACACCGTCCTTCTCCACGATACCATGATACATCTTGCCGTCAGGGCCGAATTCATAGTGAGCCTTGGGCAGGTCTGCAGATGCATCCAGTTTCCAGACATAGTACTTCTGGTTGACGATCAGAGAACCGTCATACTGGGCAACATAGTAACTGTCTTCATACTTGAACAGACCCATTTCCTTGGGAGCGCCATTCTCGTAGTAGTACAGCACGCCGTCCTTGTCGATGATGCCCTGGAGCATTCTGCCGTCGGCACCGAACTCATAGTGACCCTTGGGCAGTTCTGCTGTTGCATCCAGCTTCCAGACATAATACTTCTGGTTTGTGATCAGAGAACCGTCATACTGGGCATTGTAGTAGTAGCCGTTGTACTTGAACAGACCCTTTTCGGTGGGCTTGCCGTTCTCGTAGTAGTACAGAACGCCGTCCTTTTCAACAATACCGCTGACGCCGCCGTCTTCACTAACTTCTGCACCCAGGAGTCTGCCCTGTTCGTCAAACTCATAGTGACCCTTGGGCAGTTCTGCGGTCGGATCCAGCTTCCAGACATAGTACTTCTGGTTGACGATCAGAGAGCCGTCGTACTGGGCATTGTAGTGGTAATCGCCAAACTTGAACAAGCCCTTCTCGGTTTCCTTACCGTTTTCGACATAGTACAACTTACCGTTGTTTTCAACGATACCGGTCAGCAGGCCTTCGCAGGCGCCCTTCTCACCGAAATGATACCAGCGCTTGGTGGTAGAGATCTCCTGAGAAGCAACCTTCTTGTCGCCGCTGACAGCAAAGGCATCGAGGAAGTAGTACATCTCACCATCGATCTCATACCAGCCCTTGCGGACATAGTCAGGACCGTAGTAGTAACGGTAGCCGACGAACACATTCATCCAGACGCCGGACACCAGTCTGCCATTTTCCTCAAATTCGTAGGGGACATGGCTGATAGTACGCTTGCCAGTAGCAGCTGCCATGGTGGCGCTATCGAAATAGTACCACTCTTTTTCGATCATCTGCCAACCGGAGGTCAGCACACCGATATAGGAGTAGCGGTAGACCTTGGCTTCTTCATCGTAGAACAGGCCCGTAAACTTGTTCTGACCCACATTGATGCCGTTTTCGCCGAAGTCGTAAAGCACGCCCTCGATTTCCTGGACACCGGTCAGCCGCTGTCCGTCAACATAGTAGGCGAAGCCGCCTGCTTCGTTGACCCAGCCTTCCTTGGCCGTTCTGACCAGGGTGTAGGTGTCCTTGAACTGTGCGTAGGTGGACATGAAGTGACCGCCGCGATCCTTTGCATCATCGGGGTTGGTGTAGCTGTACAAGCCAAAGGTCTGCTGGTTCTCAGGCTTGGATGCAAAGCTGTACAAGCCGCTGGCACGCAGGTAGATATCGTAGCTGATATCGCCTTCGTGGACAATGTTCAGCATTTCCTTGCTGCCCCAGTCTGCATCGGCCTTGGGGGTGACTTTAATGCCGGTGACCATGCACAGAGGATTGGCTGTTGCAGGATCAATGGCCTTGGTCTGGTCGATCCAGTTCAGAACCAGGGACAACGTATTGGTCGTTTCGTCAAAGACATAGTCCGTGATGGTGAAGTAGTCGTTCAGCAGCTTCATTTCGCTGAGATCCACATCCACATTCTTGTCGAAGACGATCTTGGGGGTAACGGTGGTCATGGGGCTGACACGTTCTGCCAGCTGCATCAGGAAGCCCCAGGCACTGGCATCTTCCAGATCTGCGCCGGGCAGCATGTAGATCAGATCCTCCAGAACCGGGGGAACGGGAATCTGACTCATATCCATTGCCAGCACATAAGAGGTGACCATATCCTTGTCAGGATCCAGAACGGTATAGGTCACATCGTCATCTGTGGTGGAGTTGGAAACCGTACGGAGCCATGCCAGCGTACGATCACCGGCCGTAGCCTGATCGAAGTCGAAGGAGTTTTCGCCCTGTTTATACAGGTTGACTGTCACATTGGCGGGAGCAGCTTCGGTATTGTTGACCAGGGTTGCGGTGATGCGGACATTCTTGACATTGCCTTCCTTGGCGGTGAATTCGAAGCCGGAAATAGTGCCGGCAGCGGCATTCATCTGGAATGCAATGTCCTCAGGACGGACCGTAACTTCCTTACCCTCATACAGCACCTTTACAGGCAGCTGAATGGTCTGGCCAAAGACAGCGCTCAGAGCAGCCTTTTCGAAGTAGATCTGATCGGGATCCACAATGGAGATGGTCGTACGACCAACAATGGTGCCGTCCAGCATCAGCTTGACTTCCACGTCGCCCAGTCTGTCCTTTGCGGTAAACAGACCGTTTTCATCAATGGCAGCCCAGTTTGCATAGTCGCTGTCGATTTCCCATGTTGTACCCTCGGGCAGTTCGGCAGCATTGCCGGTAGCGCTGATACCTTCCGCAGTGATCTGCAGGGAGGTACCCTTGGTCACCTGGCTGGTAGCGCTCACCAAATTAGCATGATCAAATGCTGTGGAGCTGGGAGCGGTAGAAGCCATAACCAGAGAGGTGGAAACGCTTCTGGGAGTACCATCGGAAGGCCGGTTCATGATGCTCAGAGTTTCATCACCGGGCTGCTTTGCAACAAAGGTGGAGGAACCGCCGCCGTCCAGGTTGATCGCGTTGACACAACCAGCCTCAAACATGATCTGAGCAATTTCGATCATGCTGCCGCCGCAGGAAATAGGCTCCTGACGGCCGTCCAGAACCATGAAGACGACCTTGCCGGTGGCAGTGATACCAACAGCAGAACGGGGAGCGCGATCGTTATAGTAATTGCTGTTAGCGGTAATGGCAATTTCGCCATCCTTCACCAGCAGAGTACCGAAGCCGCCGATGGCTTCTTCCACCTGGTCTTTATACTGATCCCATTCGGAAGTAGCGCCCAGAATGGCCTTGCCTTCCTTGGTGATAGCGAAGAAACCGCCGGAACCGATGGGCTTATAGGTCTGTCCATGCATCACCAGCAGACCGCCGGGATCACCGTCAGACATATCAAAGCCACCGGCATTGATGGATGCGATGACGTTGAAGTTTTCAACGTATTCTTCGCTTGCAGGATCGCCATACAGGGCCTGCATGGTGTTTGCTTGATCCAGAACACGGGCCATTTCCCAATGCTGAGGATCTCTGCTTGCGTAGTTTGCGTAAACATGGACCTGGGGATTACGCAGGTCGGCAGTGGCGATATAGTAAGCCATCTGCTTGCCGTCAGCAGAGGTAGCGAAGTTCAGCTGCTGGGTAATGCCGGGAGCCAGTTCAGCGGACTTGGAGTCGAAAACTTCGTAGTAGGGATTTTCGATAACATCCACATAGTCACCGGCAGTCTGGCACAGGTAATCTGCAAATGCATAGCAGACAGCCTTACGCATCAGGGTCAGTTCTGTACCGGAATGGTTGAAATCGCGGGTAGCTTCCAATGTAGAAATGGTCTTGTTGCCGGTGTAGGCATTGTAGACAGCCGTACGCAGATCCTGTCTGGTGCTGAGGCCGCCGAAACGGTTGATGACCAGATAGTCCGCACGGTCCACATCGTTCAGTTCCTCGGTGAAGTAGCTCTGCATCAGCATTGCCATATCACCGGCCTGATAAGTGGCCTTGTTCAGGTTCTGCATGACATAGAAGCCATCAGCATCGCCATACCAGTCGGTTGCGCTGAACTTATCATCGGTATTGACCATCTTGAACAGATAGTTTTCCTTGATGAAGGCAACCAGAGTTTCCAGATCGGAGGTGTAATTTTCACCAATGTGATTGGAAGTGGTGGTCAGCAGGTCGACCAGGTCACCGGACCAGCCGCCAACGTCGGCATGATCCACGCCGCAGTTGTTGTGGTAGGTGATATCCATGGTGCCGAACATATGACCAAAGTCCACCAGATCGCCATTGGGCAGGGTGAATTCATCCAGGTACTTCAGAGCGCTGAGAGCCATCCAGTTTTCCTTGTTGTCTTCGCCCTGTTCGCAGTTCCATGCATCTTCATAATCTTCGATGAATTTGCGGAAATCTGCATCTTCGTAACCAGCCATAATGTTCCAGGAGCCGGAATTGTAGCGCTCAACACCGGTACGGATGTACTTGATGACCAGGTCCAGAGGATCCAGTCTGGGACGATCCGCCACATATTCGCCGGCAGCCATTTCCAGAACATAGAGGTTGGTGATAAAGGTTTCGTAATCGCTGATATGAGGAACTTCCAGCTGTTTGATTTCCTCATAGGTGGTATATGCACACTGGGTGCACTTTTCAAAGGCAGCATAGCCGGGACGGGTGTAAGTGGGGATCTTCTCCTCAAACTGTTCCAGATTATGGCCGGTAGCTTCCTTCACTGCGCCGCCTTCTGCAAATTCGCCGCAGACGGTGCACTTCAGGCCTTCTTCGTGGCCATCTTCCTCACACAGAGGAGGCAGCTCTTCTTCGTACTCCAGTTCACCGTGGCCCAGAGCAGCAACCAGTTCCGCACCGCAGACGGTACAGACCTGTGCGGTGGTACAAGTAGCTTCTGCACCGGCAGTGTGGCCCAGAGCAGCAACTTCTTCCTGTGCAGCGAACACTTCGCCGCAGGTTTCGCAGTGAGAACCTTCGGTCAGACCGGTTTCGGTGCAAGTGGGTGCCACAGCTGCATCGGTCACAGTCTTATGACCCAGGGCAGTTGCCAGTTCTGCGCCGCAGATGGTACAGACCTGTGCTTCGGTACAGGTGGCTTCTTCACCGGCAGTGTGGCCAGAGGCAGCAACTTCTTCCTGTGCAACCAGCACTTCGCCGCAGGTTTCGCAATGGGAACCTTCGGTCAGACCGGTTTCGGTGCAAGTGGGAGCAACGGCTGCGTCAGTCACGGAGCTGTGGCCCAGAGCAGCAACCAGTTCTGCATCGCAGACGGTACAAACCTGTGCTTCGGTACAGGTAGCTTCTGCACCGGCAGTGTGGCCCAGAGCAGCAATGGCTTCGCGGGCAACCAGAGTGACGCCGCAGACAGAGCAGACGGTGCTTTCCGTCCAGCCCTCAGCGGTACAGGTAGGAGCGACAGCATCACCGCCGGGCACACCGTTGTGGCCCTTGGCTGCAACCAGTTCCGCGCCGCAGACCATACACTCCTGTGCAGTGGTACAGGTGGCTTCTGCGCCGGGGGTATGACCGGCTGCTGCAACTTCTTCCTGTGCAGCCAGCACTTCACCGCAGGTACCGCAGTGGGAACCTTCGGTCAGACCGGTTTCCGTACAGGTGGGAGCAACCGCTGCATCGGTCACAGAGCTATGACCCAGAGCAGCAACCGCATCAGCGGTATAAGTATCGCCGCAGCGGCAGGTATAGGTGGTGTAACCCTCTGCCGTGCAGGTAGGTGCAGTCACAACTGCATTATGCTTATGGACATGGTCCAGTCTGGGAATTTCTTCGGTCTTGGTATCGCCGCAGGTACCGCAGGTGTAGGTCTTGACACCGGTGGCTTCCTCGGTAGGCTCGGTGGTCACAACACCGTTATCCCAGCTGTGACCCAGAGCGGGAACTTCTTCCTGAGCAATCAGGGTTTCGCCGCAGATATCGCAGTGGGTGCCCTGCGTCAGACCGGTAGTGGTACAGGTGGGCTTCACAGCATCGTCAACCACACCGATATGACCCTTGGCAGCAACCAGAGTCTTGCCGCAAACCGTACAGGTCTGATCAACCGTACAGGTGGCTTCTGCGCCGGGGGTATGACCCAGAGGATCGAGCACAGCCTGAACGGTGGTCATCACTCCGCAGGTGGTACACTTGACACCGGCGGTCAGACCGTAATCTTCACAGGTAGGTGCCTTGGCAGGCACATCCTCAGGGGTATGGCCCTTGGCAGCAACCAGCACATCGCCGCAGACCGTACAGACCTGATCGGCGGTACAGGTGGCTTCTGCGCCGGGCTTATGACCCAGAGCTGCAACCAGTTCAGCGCCGCAGGTCACACAGGTCTGGGCAGTGGTACAGGTAGCTTCTCCACCGGCAGTATGACCCAGAGCAGGGATCGCTGCACGGGGAACGATGGTTGCGCCGCAGACGGAGCAAAGGGTGCTTTCCGTCCAGCCTTCAGCGGTACAGGTGGGAGCGACAGCATCGCCGCCGGGGACACCTTCGCCATGGCCGTTGGCAGGGATTTCTTCCTGTGCCACGAATACTTCGCCGCAGGTTTCGCAATGAGAACCTTCGGTCAGACCGGTCTGGGTGCAGGTGGGCGCCACCGCTGCATCGGTCACAGTCTTATGACCGGTTGCAGGAATGGCTTCGGTATAGTTGTGGCCGCACTTACAGGAGAAGGTCTTGACACCGTCAACCGTACAGGTGGCTTGCGCGGTCACTGCTTCCGTGATCACATGGAGGCAGTTGCCGACCCATGTGCCGTTGGTATAGGCATACTCTGCATAAGGCAGTGCAGCCGTTTCGGTATAGCCACCATCGGCATTCTTCAGCTTGGCAGGGGTAATGGGGATTGCATCATATTCAATCGTCTTGCCATCGGTGCCGGTCTGATAGGCCTGACTGGTTGTGGTCTGGATGCCGGGCTTCAGGATGACCTTTGCACCCTCTGCTGCAGTGATGTTGGCACCGCCGGCAGTGGTATAGACATAGCCATTGGAGGCATCCAGTGTGCCTTCCACATAGACATAGGCATCTTCATCGGCAGTATGCCATGCAACACTGGCAGGCTTACCGGGTGCATAGGGCAGAGGGCAAACATCCTTTTGCGGCTGGGGATATCCCTTGCCAACCCACTCATCAGCATCGTAGAGATACAGCTTGATTCCGTTGCCCAAGGTGATGTTGGCCCCATCGGCAACATACATCTGCGTGCCGGGCAGCATGGCGATATTCTGCGTGACCGTCATGTTGCTGCCGCTGTTGACGCGGACAGTGATGTTGCTGTTGACAGGCAGTTCATACTTGGAAGAATTGATCGTTTTGGTACCCAGCAGGCCCAGCTTCATGCTGATAGACAGGCTCTGCATGGTAAGATTGCCATTGATGTTGATCTCCAGACGGTCTTCGCTCTCAATGTAATCCTTGGTAATAGAGCCTGCGGTAATATTAAACATGCCGTTTGGGCCAACAAAGGGCACTGCGGAGCTCTGAATGCCAATCACCGAAATGGCCACAGACATATAGCCGTTTTCCACAGCGCCGGCTTCCAGGGTCATGGGAACTTCCACATTCTGGATGTAATACTGGGACATGGGGAACACGCGATTGTCGTTATCCACCATATTGGATGTATTGGTACCGCCGCGCCAGTTGGTGACCTGGAAGTCCTCGTAGACGGTACCGCCATTCTTGACAACAACGGAACCGGAACCGATAATGTAGCCCCAGACATAGAGGTTCGCACCGCTTGCAACAGTAATGGTGCTGCCTTCTTCCATCTTCACAAAGGGAACCGCATCCAACGGCACACCGGCATTGGTACCACCGGAGAGCTGAGTGCCGGAAAGGCTCATGGCACCTTCGATGCACAAATTGGCTCCGGTTTCCATGGTCAGAGTACGGTAGGCAGTCGGAACCTTATAGTATTCTCGGGGATCTTCTACCAATTTCCTGCAAACAGGAGCCGTGGTGCACAGGGTGTTGGCTGCATCAAAGGGAAGCAGCAGGGTCACGCCGGCGGGAATGGTGTAGTCACCGGCGGGCAGGGTGCCATTGTTCGCCAGAACGATGATCTTATTGCTGACAGACTGTACAGCTTCCACCGCTGCGTTCAGACCTTCATACAGACAGTCGCCATTGACCAGGAACCAGGGAGAGGTGCTGGCAAAGACAGCCTGCACAGTCATATCGTCCGCAGGAGTCAGTGTATAAGCAGCATCCTTGGAGAGGATCTTATGGGTGGTTCCATCGATCCAACCCAGGAGGGTCGCACCGCTGTTGGCGGTGGCAACCAGTTCTGTGCCTTCCATACTGACTTCCAGCAGTTCGCCGTCACTGACAGCTTCACCGGCTGCAGTCACACTGCCCAGAGCGCTGTCGTACAGGAAAGTAACATTGGAGGATTCCTTGACAGCCACAATGGCAAAGTTGTTCATCACCAGCTTGTTAACGGTGCTATTCTTGGCAGTGGTGATGGTGATGGTGAAAGATGTACCGCTGTCCATAATCTTTTCAAAGGAGCCGGAACCGCCGGTATACTGAGTACCATCGATCTTCAGCTGGTTAACAGAGGTAGCAGTCCAGTTGAAGGACAGCTTCGCCTTGCTGCCGCTGTCATTTGCGACCGTAATGGTGGCAGTCTTGGCACTTGCACCGAAGCCCAAGATACCGCCGCTGCCCTTTGCGGTAACGGTGATCGAACCGCTGGACATGCTGTTATCGGTGGCACCGGAAACGCCAACGGACACACCTTCGACAGGCTTGTGGTTGCCGGACGCAGCAGCCATGGCTATTGCAAACATGGGCTTGAAGATGTCCTTGAAGCGGACAAAGGTCACCACATCAGCATTGGCCAGCACATAAGCTGCGTCGCTTTCGGGTGCCATTTCTGCCATTTCCTCGATCTGGGCAATTTCAGAAATGGTGGGCTTGTTGACAGACCAGGGCTGCGCGCAAATGGCAGTTCCGATCTGATCATCGGTCATATCTGCGGTAATGCCATAGAGATACAGAACGGCATTGATCCGGTTTACCAGATCGATCGCAGTTGCAGAAGCTTCAGCAGGCTGCTGAACAACTTCTTCCTCAGGCCAGATTTCTCCGGTCTGAATTTGCTCTTCAACCTGTGTATATTCCCCGTTCAGGCGATCGCCTTCGTACAGGGGATCCACAGGGGTTTCGAGTTCTTCGCCCCACTGCTCGGTGAGCAGATCACCGTTGTAGTTATCGATCTCGTCGGCCAGTACCTGTCCGGGTACCATAGAGAAGACCATAACCACGACCAGCAGGAGAGATAAGAACCGCTTCATTGCTGATGGCATTGTTTTTTCCTCCTTAGATGATGGTATTTATAAACATTTTAAAACACTATGTAAAAATTGCTTGACGCAATGAATTTCCAGCCGATTTACGCGCCGGGCACGAACTCCGTAAAGTTTTTGTCCGCCATAATGGCCTGAATCACGGTGTTGAGAGATTCCATCATCTGGTAGATGGCAGTCCGCTCTTCCGCAGGCCAGACATCATATTCGCCCATATCGTAGGTTTCCACCACAACAGGCTTCTGCTCTCCATTCACGGTGTAGAAGCCCAATATGGACTCTGATTCCACATTGCCAAGGATGATGGCATACAGGTCAATTCGCTCGCCGCTGACTTCTCCGTAGAAGTCTGCCCGGTAGTTGCCGCCTTCCTCTGTTTCGGTAAAGGAAACATTATCCGGCAGCGTCACATCCCAGTAACGCAGCTTGGCTTCCTGCTCGCCAACCGTTTCCATGGCTCTGGTTTCGCTGAAACGCTCATCGGCATAGATGGAATTTACCACCACACTAAAGGCATCCATCATGCTGTGGAAGAGTTTCCGCTCTTCCTCGTCCGCAAAGTCCTCATCTGCGTACTCACACAGGGAATAGGATACGGGAATTTCACCGGTTTCCGTTGTCAGATAGCCCAAATGGGTGCCCACCTGAGGATCTGCGTAGTAGATCCGGAACAGTTCCTTCTCCCCTGCTTCCGTGACCATATAGAAAATCTCCATGACGATGTCGCCTTCAGTCACTTCCATATGGCGCAGATGTTCGTACAGGTCTTCCGGAAATGCCAGATCACCGTAGACGGTTTCCACAGGATCCGTCTTGATACTATCCATGGTCGGTGCCCGCAGAGGCTCCTGCTTTTGGCTGCCGCAGGCTGTCATGCCCAAAACCAGCACCAGCGCAAGAACCACACACAAACACCGCCGGAAAGCACTTCCGGAAGTTTCACAATTGCTCACTGCTCTCAACCTCCTTCTATCACACTTGTTTGTTGAACACTTTTATTTTCGCAGCGCATAAGGGGCAGCGCCAGAACGAAATACTGCGATTGTTCATTTTTCTATCCCAACCTTCTTTATAGCACCTTTCCCGCATCGATCTGCGCAGGTGCATCGTTGTTTTGTTTTTCATCCCTTAAAAATGGAAGTGATAAAACAAAGTAAACCATATATCCCGCTTCTGTTCGCATGGATGCATTGTAGATCACAAATACAATCGACATGACTGCCATTATCTTAGCAAGCTGACAATACAACACATCCCCTCTTCCACTGGTTTGCATTTTGTTTGCACCAAAGAAAACAGAAATGAAAAAGACACAGTACAAAACAAATCCGATTACGCCGGTTTCCAACAGCAAAAACGCCGAGGAGAACCATGTATAATTCAGTCTGCCGTAGTTTTCGTAGAATGGAGTTGTTAAAAATGCGAAAGACGCATAGTCGCAATTTCCAAGGCCCAAGCCAAAGAATTTGCTAAACAAAGTCGGCAGAAAGCGATCAAACACGATCGCGGCCACCGTCAAGCGGTTCAGATCATTCCGGCCTGTATATCCGCTCTTTCTTGTCGCAATTTCAATAATTCTCTCAAAAGACAGCCAGCCGTAAAACTCCGGAAACAAAACACCAAGCATATACGAAGCCGCTAATAAGCCTACAGTGCCGCCAACAATAATCCATACTTTTCTGAAGGAAAACTTGGTCATCATCATGGCCAGGATTGCAATCAGAACAAGCTCCAGAAAGAAAACTTTCAACTCCGAAAGAACCGCAACCACTAACGATGCCGTCAAAACAAGCAGCACAGAGAAAATTTTCTGCTCTTTTCTCATATAACGCAGCAATGCTCTCGTCACAACAATGACCATAAAGATATTGGTGTAAGCGTTGCAGCCTTTTTCAACACCAAATATGCCTCCCAGATAATCCTGGCTGTATCCAAGCACAAAATACTGATACATAACAACCAAAAAATTGATCCAGAAGAGTCGGTCAAAAAATTTGAAAACAGAGGAAACCGTTGGCTGCTTCAAAAAGTATATGCACGCAAAGAAGAAAACGAACATTCTTGCATTATTCCGAATTCCCCATAAATAGTAGGCAAATGATTGATAGTTGACAATGGCGCCCACCAATGTTGAAACAAAAAACAGACCAATAATCATTGCCAGCGTCTTAGTTTGGCTGTTCGGAATTTTCATCTGCTGTTTTAACAACAAAAGCAGCAAAGCAAGCCATCCTATATCTACTGTGTATTTAACGAAGGAGGGCATTCCCAAAAAGCCAATCAGACACGCAAACAGAAGCGGCATTGCCAGCACGAACAACAGTACCCATTCGCCCTGCGTTTTTCTTCTGAAACGAATTTTCACTTTTTTTGCATACCTCCTCTCATAACCGTTTGTTGGCGAGGCAAGTCATTCTCACACGACCTGCACATTTATGCTCTTTTTATGGATTGCAGTTTCACAAGCAGGAACACCAACAAGAGCACGCGGCATCGCAAGGCCAAAAGCAATATTTTTCTGGCTGTACGCTCCATTTTTATATCTTGTGCGGCTATAACAAGCTGCATGGTTTCATCTTTAACGATCTGCTTCAGCAACCTATACTTTTCCCCCACAGGCAGCTGTGCTGCTGTAATTTGCTTCATCGCTGCAATAGTCAAAGACAAATACAATCCCGAAATCCTCTTTTGTACTTTTTCCGAATAATTTGCCTGCTGGGCCAACTGCAAACAATCTTCATAAAACTTCTTTATTTTTTCATATCGATCCTTGCGATAAGTCCGCGTAAGCGAAGTTTCATTTTCGCGATAGAAATACAGTGCCTCCGGTAAGATTGTCACCGTCCTTACATATTGATAAAGCCATATGAGAGAGTAACTATCTTCCGAAATATTCTGACGCTCCGATACAAACCGCCATGCCGTTCTCTCGATCAAGTCCATGGAATACAGGCAGGTACATGAACTGAAACACAGCTCTTTGACTGCCAAACGAGGATGTCGGTTGTCAATAAAATCCGGCAAAAAAACAGTTTGTACTTCTTCCCCTTCAAATCGCAGCTTATCAGCCTTGGGAGTTAAGCATTTACTGATCGTTCCATCTTTTCCAACTGATTGTTTACCGAAAACTACTATTTCTGCCTCTTGATCCCGTATCTGTCGGTATGCTTTTTCTATGGTATCCAACGCAACATAATCATCGCTGTCAAAAAAACATATGTATTCACCGGTTGCATGCTCCATGCCCGTATTTCTTGCCATTCCTAAGCCTTCGTTTGTCTTATGAACAACCTTGATCCGCGGATCCTTCTGGGCCCATTTCTCACATAATTGAGGGCAACTATCCGGAGATCCGTCATCTACCAAAATAATTTCCAGTTTCTGATAGGTCTGATTTACAATGCTGGTTACGCAGCAATCCAGATACTTCTCAACATTATATATTGGGATAACTACAGACACTAAACCTTTTTCCATCCCACGATCTCCTTGTCGACTCTTTTCCTAATGTTTTATTCTTATCCAAATCAGTCAGCGTAACTTCTCTATCATCATACTCTTTACAATCACTCTGCGGCATACTGACCGGCAATATCTGCATCCACAATTTCTTCGCCGCTTCTATTCTTCAGCTGTTCCTTAGAAATCTCAGACAAACCATCATTCACCGTAGCGCACAAATCACAGGTAGAACATTTGTCCAATTCTTCCTTGCTGACCTTTCCATCCCGGTAATCCCGGACGATCTTGCTTTCATACATGGAGTAGGGCTTCTTCGTAAACAAGCTCTTGAATTTATGCCATGTCACCCAGAAGCCGGGAACCCAGATATACTTGTGCATAGCAGGAGATACGGAGCCGATCATCCAGCAATCCCGGTCACAGCAGCGAACTTTCTTCCGCACCGTTTCCGCAGCATCACTGTTCCACAGTTCATCCCAGCTCTGCTCATTGAGGTTGCCCATGACTTCCTTATCCTTGGTGCCGTTGCAGGGCATCACATCGCCGTACGGGTCGATAAAGAAGGTATCAAAACTCATATCACAGGGAAGCAGTCGCTTCTGGCCGTAGATATAATTAATCAAACCGTGATTGAAATAAGCGCGCATCCATTTCTTGGGGCTTTTGGACTTCAGCAGTTCGTTGATCAGATCTTCAAAATGCTTTGCCACCATAGGACGATCGTGGATAATGTTCTTTGCCTCCACAAAGTAGAAACTGTTGTGCAGGGAAGCCGTTGCAAACTCCATGCCCATTTCATCGGAGATCTTGTAGAGCGACACCAAATCAGCGGCATTCTTATCCTGCACGGTCATGCCAAAGCCAACATCCTTCATGCCCATCTCTCGGAGAGTCTTCAGTGTGGTGTAACCCCGATTGAAGCCATCTTCCAAGCCTCGAATTTCATTGTTGGTCTGCTCCAGTCCTTCAATGGAGATTCGAATGCCGATGTTAGGAAACTCCTTGCACAAATCCACAATTCGGTCCGTAAAGAAACCGTTGGTAGAGATGACGATTCGATCGCTCTTTTGATGCAGTTCCCGAACGATCTCCTTCAGATCCTCCCGAATGAAAGGCTCTCCGCCGGTGATATTGGTGAAGTACATCGGAGGCAGCCTGCGGATGGTCTCCACAGAGATTTCTTCCTCCGGCTTGGAGGGTGCCTTGTATCGATTACACATATTGCACCGGGCATTGCACCGATAGGTGACAATGACAGTGCCATTCAGTTTTTTAGACATAGCCGCAATGCCTCTTTTCTTTCAAAAGTAACGAAAGCCAAACATTACTGTTCCACGCACAGATAGTGCATAAGCGCATTGCCCAAACCTACACCAAAACTATACAGAGAATGCTTGTCTTCATACAGTTTTCGGCTGTTTGCCGCAATATTCTGATAAAAGGCCTCGTCATCATAAAGGGTTTCCACCGCAGCCAGCAGTGCATCTTTTTCTTTCGGAACGACCAGACCGGTCACACCGTTTGTCACATAGTCATCTGCCAGGCAGCTGGGCTCGGTAATAATAATCGGTTTGGAAAAAGACATGGTCTGGAGTAAAACAGTTTCTCCAGCAACGATTTTTCCATCCATAATGGGGATCACCATCATTTTGCAGTTGCGGATAAACTCATAGGATTCTTCCTGCCACACATTGTTGTAGACCTGGATATTCTCCGGCAAATTCTCTGCAGCCAGTTCATCGCAGACAATGCGGACCGAGTATTTTGTTTCCCCAAGACTGTCAATGAGAAATTTCCAGTCCCGGTTGCTGCGTCCCAATGCCAGAATATAATCATTGGTCGCAGGCTTCTCCATATTCACGACCTTGGTGAAATCATTCACGCCAAAAGGCTGGAACACAAAGCGTTCCTTGGGCTCCTGAAAGATCTCCGCGCAGTAATCGCAGTATTTCTGAGAACTGCAGATAAAAATATCCACATATTTGCTCTTTACCACATACCGCATAAAAGCAAAGTAAATCTTGCCGACCAGGCCTTTCTTGGGCTTATAGATCAAGTTCTTCACCATCACGGTATTGACTTTCTTTGTATGGAACAAGCGGCAATAGAAGGCGAAGAGAAGTCCGTAAAATGCCTGCCAACCAATAATATTGTCATATTTCTTCCGACGCAGGAACACTGCAAAGGGGAAACAGAAATACTTGATGTAGCGGATGAGATTATGGATCTTCGTCTTTCTTCCCTGATTGGACCGCAGCACCTCTGCCTGCCACTGCAGGCCGGTGGAGGCCTCCAGACCTTTGATAAAGTCTTCTGCTTCCTCATAGGAACTGTCAAACAGTGCTACATTTTTCTTTACCATACATCAATCCCTCTGAAAAACATCACGGGTATACACCTTGTCCAAAACATCGGACAAGCCGCTGTCAATTCGATTTGCAAGAATGGATGCCGATCTTTGCTTGAATGCTTCCAGATCATTGACAATCTCACATCCGCAGAACCGGTCACCATCCGGGAGGGTGGGTTCATAAATAATGACCTCCGCACCCTTATCTTTGATTCGCTCCATAACACCCAGCACAGAGCTCTGGCGGAAATTATCGGAGTTGCTTTTCATGGCAAGTCTGTACACACCGATCACGATCTGGTTGGTTCCGGCTCTCTGCCCAGCAATCTCACAAACTCTTTCCGCCACATAGGACTTTCTGGTACGATTGCTTTCCACAATGGCCTGGATCAGGTTCTCCGGCACATCTCTGTAATTTGCCAGCAGCTGCTTGGTATCCTTCGGCAGGCAATATCCGCCATAACCAAAAGACGGATTGTTGTAATGGGCGCCAATTCTCGGATCCAGACAAACACCCTGAATAATCTGCTGTGTGTTCAGACCCTTGATCTCTGCATAGGTGTCCAGTTCATTAAAGTAGGAAACCCGCAGTGCCAGATAGGTATTGGCAAACAGCTTCACTGCCTCAGCCTCTGTAAAGCCCATCAGCAGGGTATCTACCTCTTCTTTCAGCGCGCCTTGCCGGAGCAGATCCGCAAACCTTTGGGCTGCAGCCACAAGCGCTTCATCAGCCAGATCCGTTCCGATCACAATTCGGCTGGGATAGAGGTTATCGTACAAAGCCTTGGATTCCCGTAAAAACTCCGGGCTGAACAGTAAATTCTTGATTCCAGTTTTCTCCCGAAGCCGCTGGGTGTACCCAACAGGAACCGTAGACTTGATCACGATCACTGCTTCCGGATTGACCGCTGCCGCAAGTTCCACCACTTTTTCAACCGCAGATGTATCAAAAGAATTCTTCTCATCATCGTAATTGGTGGGGGTTGCGACCACAATATACTGCGCCCTTTTATAGGCTTCGTCAGCATCCAGAGTGGCAGTCAGATCCAGTTCTTTCTCGCTCAGATATTTTTCTATATATTCATCCCGAATGGGAGATGTTCGACGATTGATTGTTTCTACCCGCTCCGGAACAATATCAACGGCATAAACTTCGTGATACTGGGAAAGGAGAACAGCTATGGATAATCCCACATATCCGGTGCCTGCAACAGCGATTCGCAGTTTATTCATCACCTGTTTCACACTCTCTTCCTTTTCCATCCGTGATCTGAAGCAATTTCTCCGTATATGCTTCTATATCTGCAAATACCGACCCTTCGCAGCCTTCTGTGTACTGCCGCAAACGTTCTATATTTACCCAAAGCTTTCTTATCTTCTCTTTCAGTTCCGGTTTGTTTCCGCTCTGGAATAGTTCGCCCGTCTGCTCCACCCGGATCAGTTCTGGAATGCCGCCGATATTTGCACCCAGGACCGGTGTGCCGTACATCTGGCTCTCCATGACGGAGAAGGGGCAGTTTTCATACCACTCGGAGGGATAAACCGTAAATCTGGCTTCCCGGATCAGCTTTTCCAATGCTTCTCCCTTTTGGAAACCCACATTCTTCAAATTGGGTACACCCTCCAGCAGATGCTCCAACGGACCGGAACCTGCAAAAACGAAGGGGATCTCCGGCAGTTCCTTTGCTGCCTGCACAAGGGTTTCAATGCCCTTTTCCTGGGAGTATCTGCCGAAATACAGCACATAATCTTTCTTCTGCACATCCTTCTGCTCCACGGGATCCACAAAGTTGTGCATCGCCACCGTCTTTTTCGCCAGAACCGGATTGGCATCCAGCTTGGTCTTCATAAAGTTGGAGCAGCAGATGATCGTATCGATTTGCTTATAGACGCCCATCCACTTCCAAAAGGTTGCCTCCATAGTGCCAATGGCACTTTTTGCAAAGGAGCCGTGAATACACTTTCCTTTTGTGCAATGAAGGAAATGTCCACCCAGACATTTTTCGCAGACGGCCTGACTGCCGGGGTTGTAACACATATGATTGGGGCAGACCAGCTGATAGTCATGGGCGGTATAGAGGATCTTGCATGTATGACCTGTCTGCTTTTCCCACTTGCGGATCTCCAGAATCACACTGGGGGTCAGCTGATAGTTAAAATTGTTCAGATGGCACACATCCGGCTGAAAATCATTCAGTACCAGACGGATCTTTTTTCTGGCCTCGGCAGAATAAATCGTCTTGATGGGATAGGTCAGCTTCGCCAGTTTGGAGCCGCCATGGAAATCCATGTCGGAGGTATAGGCATCTACGCGGTTGCCCACCACGCGGCCTTCATGCTCCATACCGAAATACTGCACCTCATGGCCCCGGGACTGCAGATACTCGCCCAGCTTGAATATGTAAGTTTCCGATCCGCCGTTGGGATACAGGAATTTATTGACCATCAAAATTTTCATTGATACAGCTCCAATGTTCTCTTTGTTACATCGTCCCAGTTGTATTTGCCGCAGATGAAATCGCAGGCGGTTTCTTTGTACTGTGCCACGGTTTCCGGCGCATCGCACAGTTTCTGCAGCACAGCCGCCAATGCAGCTGCATCGCCCTTGGAGAAGGACAGTCCCCTCCCCCCTGTCACGGCAGTACATTCTTCAATATCGCTGGTAAGGCAGCAGTTGCCGTAGCTCATGGCTTCCAGCAGGCTCAGGGGCATGCCTTCCAGATGGGAAGGCAGCACATACACATAGGCATTGCTGTAAAGTTCCTCCAGCAGTCTGCCCTGTACAAAGCCCGTAAAGCAAATCTGTTCATTTCCTTCTGCCAAAGCCTTCAGCTGTGCGGTATATGCTTCCGTATCGGAACTGCCGCCTGCAATCACCAGTTTTTTGTCGGTGTTCAGCTGCTGATAGGCTTCGATCAGATCGTGCACACCTTTTTCCGGGACAAGGCGCCCCAGGAAAAGGATATAATCATCTTTTTTCAAATCAAATTGCCGGGTGATTTCCATTGCTTCCCGGTTTTCCGACCGGGTCACACCATTGGGGATCAGAACCGTCTTTCTTCCGTAGGTATCCAGAAAATACTGCTGTACACCCTTACTCAGAACAATGATCTCATCTGCATAGCGGGCAGCACATTTCTCCCCCAGCATGATATATGTCCGGGCGATCTTTCCCCACTTGGCTCTTCTGTGATCCAGACCGTGGATGGTGGCAATGCACCGCTTACCAAACAGCTTCGGCAGCCACAGCATGGCGCAGGGTCCTTCCGCATGAAAGTGCACCACATCGAATTTTCCAAAAGCCGCTGCTATGGCACCCGTGACAGATGCGGTCATGGCTGCCAAACCTCTTTTATCCAGAGTCAGCACCTTTTTTATCCGCACACCCTTATATTCCTTCAAAGATGCGGTGTCATATTCCGATCCGCTGACATGCCTTCCTGCCCGATCAAAGCAGGTAACACGATGTCCCAGCGCAGCCATTCGCGTGGCAAGTTCTTCCACCACGATTTCAACGCCGCCTTCCCGGGAAGGGATACGTTTGTGTCCAAGCATCGCAATCTTCATAGTATGTCCTTTACATGGAGCCTTTCTTGCCCAGAACGACCTTAACTGTCTGCCACAAAATCCGAAGATCCAGGCCCATGCTCCATTCTCTGATATATTGTTTATCCAGCTCCACCACCTGCTCAAAATCGGTGATCTCGCTTCTGCCGCTGACCTGCCAAAGGCCCGTGATACCGGGCTTGATGGCCAGTCTTCCGCGATGGTGCAGTTCGTATTTCTCCCATTCATCCACCGTGGGGGGGCGGGTGCCAATCAGGGAAAGATCCCCCTTCAGCACATTGAAAAACTGCGGGAACTCATCCAGACTCCAGTCCCGGATGAAATTGCCGATGCCCTTCTTGATGGTCCCGTCCGGCCTTCTTTCACAGCCGATGATCCGGGGATCGAAGTCCAGCTTGAACATCATGCCGTCTTTGATGCGGTTTTCCTTCATCAGTTCCGCTTTCCGTGCTTCCGCATCGGGATACATGCTGCGGAACTTGTACATCTTGAACAGCTTGCCGTTTTTGCCCACCCGGGTCTGCTTGAAGAAGATCGGTCCGGGGGATTTGATGTAAATCAGAGGTCCGACGATCAATG
>JAZNFJ010000134.1:0-15913 GCA_045589035.1 Candidatus Avilachnospira sp.
GTGGTGAGATTTTTCATCTTGGTGATGATGGGAATACCCAGTTCCTCAATCTTCATCATCAGATCCAATTCTTCTCTGTGACCGTTCTTTTCCGCCACTTCCATGGAGTATTTTTTGATCAGTTCGCAGCGGGGATCGGACATAGTATAGACCGCGTGACCCAGACCGTAGATCTTGCCGGAACCGTCGTTGGCCTGACCACGGAGAATTTTGGCAAGGTAAGCGGAGATTTCATCATCGTCCTTATAATCTCGGACATTCTCCTGAATGTTGCGGAACATCTGCATGACCTTGGCATTGGCACCGCCGTGGAGGGGACCCTTCAGAGAACCCACTGCACCGGCAATGGCACTGTAGGTGTCGGTGTTGCTGGAGGACATAGCGCGGCAGACATAGGTGGAGTTGTTGCCGCCGCCGTGTTCGGCATGAATCATCAGCATCAGATCCAGCAGATGGGCCTCTTCGGAAGTGAAATTCTTATCCTGCCGTAGCATCCGCAGGAAATCTTCTGCCACGGACAGCCTGGGCTTGGGATTGTGAATGTAGAGGGACTTGCCATCAATGTAGTGCCGCTTGGCTGCATAGCCGTTGGCAACAATAGAGGGGAAGCGGGCAATCAGTTCAATGGACTGCCGCATGAGATTTTCGGCAGAAAGATCATCGGGACGGTCATCATAGGAGTAGAGGGTCAGAACGCTTCGACTCAGCTTGTTCATAATGTCCTGACTGGGGTTGCGAAGAATGGTGTCTTCTACGAAACCGCTGGGCAGCTGACGGGCTTGGGACAGCAGATCATTGAACTCAGCCAGTTCTTCTGCATTGGGCAGCCGACCCACCAAAAGCAAGAAACAGACTTCGGTGAAACCGAAGGTGCCGTTTTTGCGATGAGATTCTACGATGTCTTCCAGACTGATACCGCGATAGTACAGCTTGCCGGGCATGGGTCTGCGAAGACCGTCTTCCATATAGTAGCCCTGCACAGAGCCGATGTTGGTGGTGCCGATGAGCACACCGGTGCCATCGTGGTTACGCAGACCGCTGTGGATGGAAGGGTCCTGCAGCTGACTGCGATCGGGTGTATATTGCTCCGCCATAATGCCTTTCAGACGGTACATGTATTCAGAAACGGTACTCATGGTCATCCTCCTTATGGGGGTCTTGCGGTTTATTTTACACAATAAAGCGGTAAATTGCAACATCTAATTTTTGAAATTTCAAAAAAGATCCGATTATGCAAGAGAAATCCCATAAAATTGACGCAGTTTTGCATTTTTTGAATGATAAACTTGCAGAATCCTTTCCTCTTGCCGAACAATAGCCCTTATGATATAGTATGGGAAGGAGATGATACCATGATAAATTTTCGTGAATTGATCGATTCTTATAAAAACTGCACCTGCGGTGTGGAACATCGCTGTGATGTCTGGGATATTCAGGTGGGCAGCGGTCTGGTACACCGTGTAGGTGAGATTTTGAAGAAAAACCGTTTCCCACAGAACATTCTGGTGGTGGCAGACCGGGATACCCTGGCTGCTGCAGAGGGAATTCTGGACAGTCTGGACGGCTTCTCTGTCATCACCCATATTTATGATACCATCCGTGTGGCGACCATGGACGATGTGCGGTTGGTGGAAAGCTATTTTGACCGTGTGGATGCGGTTCTGGCGGTGGGTACAGGCTCTGTCCACGACCCCTGCCGCATGGCCTGCGCCAGAATGAACAAGCCTCTGTGCCTGTTCGGTACGGCTGCCAGTATGGATGGCTTTGCGTCCTACTCTGCACCCATTGTGGACGGCAATTTCAAGACCACCCATCCTGCCAAATGCCCGGAGGTCATCATTGCCGACACGAAGATTTTGGCGGAAGCACCTGTTGCTTTGAAAGCTGCGGGATTTGGCGACATGGTCAGCAAATATATCGCCCTGATCGATTGGCAGGTATCACATCTGCTTACCGGGGAACACTATTGCCAAAAGGTGGCGGATCTGACCCGTATGGCTACTGATCGGCTCATGTCCATGGCGGATAAAATCACCCTTCGGGATGAAGAAGCGGCAGGAGCGGTGTTTGAATCTCTGATTCTGACCGGTATTGCCATGAGCTTTACCCTGACTTCCCGCCCCGGTTCCGGTACGGAGCATATCATGGCTCACTATTGGGAGTGTATGGAACTGCTGGAGGGCAAAATTCCCAACTATCATGGTGAAGATGTGGGCGTTGCCACCCTGATGATGCTGGAATACTACAACAAGCTGGCAGAGAAGGCTTCTGTTACCGCACACAAAGAGGTCAACAACTGGCAGGAAATCTACGAAAGCTATGGGGCTTTGGCAGAGGATGTTCGCAAACTCAACACCCCCGACACCATCACCGACCCCATTGATCCAAAAGATGTGGAACGGTTGTGGCCGGAGATCGTGAAGATCATCCGCGGTGTCCCTTCCTATGAAGAATGCCTTGCTGCCATGAAGCAGGCCGGCTGTAAGACCACCATCGGAGAAATCGGCAAAGATGCCGAATTTGTGGCAAAGAGCTTCCGCTACCATCCCTATATGCGGCGGAGATTGTCCCTGCGCCGCGTGGCAAATATGATCGACGGCGTATAATTCAAATTCTGTTTGTTTTGCGGTCATAGTTTCGACATATTTTCGCTGTAACATAGACGCATATATAAGAAAAGGAGCGATTCCTATGGACGAATACAATCCCATGAATTATTCCTGTGAGCCGGAAGAAGAACCCAACGGCCATGAATACAAGCCCTACAATCCTGTCCCCGATCCCAAGGACAAGAAGCCGAAAAAGAACAAGCAGGGCCTGAAGCTGTTTGCACTGGTGGCAGTGGTTGCTGTTTTGGGCAGTGTCGGCGGAGCTTTGCTGACAGGTTTTATCAGCGATCTGAAAGGGGATCACATCACCGAAGAAGCCGCACCTTCCACAGAAGTGGTGCAGCAGGAGGACTATACCCTTACAGTCCATCAGCTGCCCCAGCAGCTGAACAGCAACGATGTGGGCAAGAGCCTGACCCCTGTGGAGATCTACGAGCAGACCGTCAACTCCGTGGTAGGTATCAAGACCGAAGCCACCACCAATGTCTTTGGACAGGAAGCAGTTTCCGCCAGTGCCGGTTCCGGCTTTATCCTGTCGGCAGATGGCTATGTGATCACCAACAGCCATGTGGTGAACAATGCCGATACCATCTATGTGGAACTGTTCAACGAGGAAAGCTACAAGGCGGAACTGGTGGGCTACGATACCTCTTTTGACATCGCGGTTCTGAAAATCGAGGCAGAGGGACTGATTCCTGTCACCGTGGGCGATTCCGACACCCTGAAGGTGGGCGAAGAAGTGGCTGCCATCGGCAACCCGCTGGGTGAATTGACCTTTACCATGACCACGGGCATTTTGTCCGCACTGGATCGGGAGATCAATACGGACGGCAATCCCCAGAATATGCTCCAGACCAATGCCGCCATCAACTCCGGCAATTCCGGCGGCCCGCTGTTTGATATGAACGGCAATGTCATCGGTGTGACCACTGCCAAGTATTCCGGCACCAGCACCTCCGGTGCGACCATTGAGGGTCTGGGTTTTGCCATTCCCATCAATACGGCTTTGAAGGTCGCCTACGATCTGGCAGAGCATGGCTATGTCCGCGATCAGGCCTATCTGGGCGTGACCGTCAGCACTCTGGATACCAAGACCGCATCCTATTACGGACTGCCTGTGGGCCCCCGTGTCGAAGCTGTGACGGACGGAAGCTGTGCCCAGAAGGGCGGCATTCAGGTTGGCGATATTATTATTTCTCTGAATGGCGAGGAAACGGCAACCCATCCGGAACTGCTGGCTGTGCTGAAAAAGTGCAAGGCCGGTGAAACGGTGGAACTGGAAATTTACCGTGCCGGTAAAGAGATGATGCTGACTGTGACCCTGGACGAAAGACCCCGGCAGGAGGAACTGGATGCCCAGACCGAGGCATTCCAGAAACAGCAGCAGGAGGAGCAGCAACAGCAGCCCCAAACTCAGCAGCCCCAGACCATCGATCCCTTTGAGTATTTCTTCGGCGATCCCTTCGGCTTCGGAAATTAAGAGAAAAAAGGCTGTCCCTTTCGGGGGACAGCCTTTTCGATAAAAAAATACTTGATTTTTTGCAGAAATACGATACAATGAAGTTGCACATATCGTAGGGAGTAGAAATCAGCGCGTCAAGTACCGGTTGGATGGGAGGTTGCCGCCGGGCGAAGGAACTTGTTCCGCGATGCTGATCTCGCAACCGCCTAAGGAAGAGATTCCGTTTATCTTGGAATCTGATATGTAAGAGAATATTCTTTAACCTCCTCCAAAATTCGATTGGAGGCTTTTTTATGTCCAAAAACATGCAAACGGCAGCGATTTTACAGAAAAAGACTGCCGGTATGACCACCAAAACCCTGACCTGCTGCGCCCTTCTGGCGGCTGTGCAGGTGGTGCTGGCACGGCTGATCATTCCTATGCCCAATGAGTTTACCCGTTTTTCCATTGAGGCAGTGCCCACTGTTCTTGCGGGTATCCTTTTTGGGCCGATCGCAGGCGGTCTGGTAGGCTTTGTGTCAGATCTGGTGGGCTGCCTGTTTTCCGGCTACGGCTATAACCCTCTTTTCTGTGTGCCGCCCATTCTCTACGGTGCCTTTGCCGGTCTTTTCAGACCGCTGCTTATGAAGAAGGTGTCCTTCTTCCGTCTGCTGGCCGCTGTGGCGCCGGCTGTGGTTTTTGGCTCTGTTTTGTATCAGAGCTGGGCATTGGGCTATGTGTCCGGAAAGGGCTTTATGTTCTTTTTTGTCACCCGGTCTGTCCAGTTCGCCATTACCATGGTGGTGGATGTGGTTCTTCTGAACCTGCTGTTCAAGGCGAAGATTTTCCAGCATCTTGGCTTCTGGCCGCCTAAGAAAAAAGAAAGCAAATAATTGCACAGGGGCCGGAGGCCCCTTGTGTTTTTGAAAGAAGGATACATATGACTCTGGATCAAGCATTGGAATATATCCACAGCAACTACTGGAATGGTGGTACATTCGGTCTGGGAAGAACCTATGAACTGCTGGAAAAAATGGGCAATCCCCAGAAGGATCTGAAATTTATCCACATTGCCGGTACCAACGGCAAGGGCTCCACGGCTTCCATGTCTGCATCCATTCTGCGGCAGGCAGGCTACACCGTGGGTCTTTATACCTCTCCCTACATCTTCCGCTTCAATGAGCGGATGCAGGTGGGCGGCGAATGCATCACCGATGAGGAAGTCATTGGGCTGGTGGAGGAACTGAAGCCTCTGGCCCAGTCCATGGAGAGCGAGCCTTCGGAATTTGAGTTCGTCACCTGTATGGCTTTTGAATTTTTCAAGCGCCGCAAGTGTGACATTGTCTGTCTGGAAGTAGGTCTTGGCGGTGAGTTCGATTCCACCAATGTCATCGCTCCTCCCGTAGCAGCGGTCATGACCAATATCGGTCTGGACCATGTGGAACTGCTGGGCGATACTCTGGAGAAAATCGCGGAAACCAAGTCCAAGATCATTAAGCGTGGCTGTCAGACGGTCATCTATCGGGAACCTGCTTCTGTGGAGGCGGTCTTTGAGGCTCGCTGTGCCGAAGTGGGTGCAGAACTGACCAAAGCAGACTTTGATACCATCAACCTTCGTTCTGCTTCTCTGGAAGGCCAGATTTTTGACTGGGCAGATCTGAAGGAACTGCACCTGCCGCTTCTTGGTCAGCATCAGCTGAAGAATGCCGCTGTGGTGCTGACGCTGATGAAGGTCCTGCAGAAGAATGGCTGGAATATTACCGAAGCCCATATCCGCAAGGGTCTGGAAACGGTTTCCTGGCCGGGACGGTTTGAACTGGTGGCAAGAGAGCCCCTGTTCATTGTAGACGGCGGTCATAATCCCCAGTGTATCGAAGCGCTGGTCAGCAATGTCCGGGACTATCTCAACGGTCAGCATCTGACCATTCTCACCGGTGTTCTGGGCGATAAGGACTACCATGCCATGTACAAGGATATGGCACCCTTTGCATCTGAGTTTGTGACCATTACCCCTGATAACCCCAGAGCCATGTCTGCCGAAGACCTGAAGACCTATCTGGAGCAGTTTGGCAAGCCCGTCACCGCCTGCAGAGATGCAGCGGAAGGTGTCGCCAAGGCCAAGGCTTTGGCGGGCAAGGATGGTGTGGTGCTGGCCTACGGCTCTTTGTACATGGTGGGCGATATTGAAAATGCTGCAAGAAATGTATAAAAATCTCTTGACAGGCAGAAAATATCTGGTAGAATAAAAACAAGAACAATTCCTATTTTATAACTTGAAAGGGGAAACAAAAATGAATCTGAAGGGTACCAAAACCGAAATGAACCTGATGGCCGCTTTCGCAGGCGAGGCACAGGCACACACCAAGTATCAGTACTATGCGTCCCGCGCCAAGAAGGACGGCTACGAGCAGATGGCCGCTATTTTCCAGGAAACTGCCGGCAATGAAAAAGAACATGCCAAGCTGTGGTTCAAGCTGCTCCATGACGGCGGTGTGCCGGATACCATGGCAAACCTGGCCGATGCCGCTGCCGGCGAAAATTACGAATGGACCGATATGTATGCCCAGTTTGCCAAGGAAGCCAGAGAAGAAGGCTTCGACACCATCGCCAACATGTTTGACGGTGTTGCCAAGGTGGAAAAGGAGCATGAAGAGCGCTATCGCAAGCTGCTGCAGAACATCCAGGAAGGTGTTGTCTTCCTCCGCGAAGGCGAAGTGGCATGGAAGTGCCGCAACTGCGGTCATATCCATATTGGCCCTGCCGCTCCCGAAGTCTGCCCCGTCTGTGCGCATCCCCAGGCCCACTTCGAGCTGAGAGCCGAGAACTACTAAGAATAACAAAAATGTGCATCCCAAAGGATGCGGATTTTTTATGCATTTTACAGTTCGCAGTTGTAGACGGTTCTGGTGAAGGGGATGGAGTCGCGGATATTGCCGATGCCGGTCAGATACATGACGCAGCCCTCAAAGCCCAGGCCGTAGCCGGCATGACGGGCAGAGCCGTACTTCCGCAGATCCAGATAGAAACCGTAGTCTTCGGGCTTCAGGCCCAGTTCATTCATGCGGTTGGTCAGGATCTCCAGATCATCCTCACGCTGGCTGCCGCCGATGATCTCGCCGATGCCGGGCACCAGACAGTCCATAGCAGCCACGGTCTTGCCATCGGGATTGAGCTTCATATAGAAAGCCTTGATCTCCTTGGGATAGTCGGTAACGAAGACGGGACGCTTGAAGACCACTTCGGTCAGATAGCGCTCATGCTCGGTCTGCAGATCGCTGCCCCAATGGACGGGATATTCAAACTCAGCATTGTGCTCTTCGAGAATCTTGATGGCGTCGGTGTAGGTGATATGGCCGAACTCGGAGTTGACCACATGGTTCAGTCGTTCCAGCAGACCCTTGTCGATGAACTGGTTGAAGAACTCCATTTCTTCGGGCGCATGCTCCAAAACATAGGAGATGACATACTTGATCATGGCCTCAGCCAGTTCCATATCGTCTTCCAGATCGGCAAAGGCGATTTCCGGCTCGATCATCCAGAACTCAGCCGCATGGCGGGTGGTGTTGGAGTTTTCGGCGCGGAAGGTAGGACCGAAGGTATAGATGTTGCGGAAAGCCATGGCGAAGGTTTCACCGTTCAGCTGACCGGAAACGGTCAGGTTGGTGGGCTTGTTGAAGAAGTCCTTGGAGAAATCCACCTTGCCGTCTTCCGTCATGGGGATGTTGGTCAGATCCATGGTGGTGACCTGGAACATCTCGCCTGCGCCCTCGCAGTCGGAGCCGGTGATCAGGGGAGTGTGGACATAGACGAAGTCCTGGTCCTGGAAGAACTTGTGGATGGCGTAGGCAGCCAGAGAACGGACACGGAACACAGCCTGGAAGGTGTTGGTTCTGGGACGCAGATGGGTGATGGTCCGCAGGAACTCCATGGAATGTGCCTTGGGCTGCAGAGGATAATCGGGGGTGGAAGCACCTTCCACGGTGATCTCGGTGGCCTTCAGCTCAAAGGGCTGCTTGGCACCGGGGGTTTCCACCAGAGTGCCCTTGACGATGAGGGCAGCGCCCACATTGTACTTGGTCACAGCCTGGAAGTTCTCCAGGGTGTCTTCGTAAACCACCTGCAGAGGCTTGAAGTAAGTGCCGTCAGACAGGACGATGAAGCCATAGGTCTTCTGGGGACGGCGATTGCGGATCCAGCCGCCGACGGTGATTTCCTTGCCTGCATATTCGGCAGTATTTTTAAACAATTCACGGATAGAAATCAGATGTTCCATGATATTTCTCCTTTTTTTGTATCACAGCAGCAGGACGCCTGCGTCCTCGCAGCATTTTCTTGTTTCTTCATCCCACAGGCTGCACTGGACTTCGCCCACATGGCAGGTGCCGATGAGCAGCATGCACAGACGGCTCTGACCGATACCGCCGCCCATGGTCAGGGGCAGTTCGTTGTTCAGCAGCATCTTGTGGAAGGGCAGTTTTCTGCGGTCATCGCAGTTTGCTTCGGTCAGCTGACGGTCTAAGGATTCGGGGCTGACACGGATGCCCATGGAGGAAATCTCAAAGCTGCAGCCCAGAACGTCGTTCCAGAACAGAATATCGCCGTTGAGATCCCAGTCGTCATAGTCGGGGGCGCGGCCGTCATGGGGCTTGCCGCTGCGGAGCTTCCGGCCGATCTGCATGAGGAAAACGGTCTTGTGCTCCCGGCAGATGGCGTGTTCCCGTTCCTTGGGAGTCAGATCGGGATAGCGGTCTTCCAGTTCCTGGGTGGTGATGAAGGTCACATCCCGGCTCAGCTTCACCTTGAGGCTGGGGAATGCCACATTGAGGGCATCGGCGGTCTCGCAGATGGCATTGACGATGCCGCGGACAGTTCGCTTCAGATAGGCTTCGTTGCGGTCTTCTTCAGAGATGACCTTTTCCCAGTCCCACTGGTCCACGTAGATGGAGTGAAGGTTATCCACTTCTTCATCTCTGCGGATGGCATTCATATCAGTGAACAGACCCTTGTCCAGATGGAAGGCATAGCGCTTCAGCGCCAGACGCTTCCACTTTGCAAGGGAGTGGACCACATGGGCATTGACGCCCACATCGGGAATGTCAAAGCTGACAGGCCGCTCCACACCGCTGAGGTTGTCGTTCAAGCCGGAATTCTCATCCACATACAAAGGAGCGGAAACACGCCGCAAATTCAGCGCATTGCTCAGATTCACCTGGAAATTGCTCTTGATGAATTCGATGGCTCTTTGCAGTTCGTAGACGGTCAGAGGGGCTTTGTAACCCTCGGGGATGAACACCTTGCTCATACAGACACCTCGGTTCAAAATATCATACAGCATATAATACTATATTTTATAGAAAATGGCAAGATGTATGTTTGGGAAAAACAGCAATTGCCGGGAGAAAATCCCGGCAATTGCATGTTTATCTTCTCTTCTTACCTCTGGGGGCAGGTTTTCTGCCGGCAGGGGCTTTTTTGCTTTGGGGAGCGGGCTTTTTTGTTTCCGGCTTGCGGACTTTGTCCCCCGGAGCGGGCTTGATCAGACACCGCTTGTCATAGCCGATGAGATCCGTCCGTCCGGCTTTGACCAGCGCTTCGTGTACCAGGGCATAGTTCTTGGGATTGCGATACTGGATCAATGCTCTTTGCATGGCCTTTTCGTGGGGATTGGTGGGGACATAGACCTTCTTCATGGTTCTGGGGTCCAGACCGGTGTAATACATGACCGTGGAAATGGTGGAGGGGGTGGGGTAGAAGTCCTGCACCTGTTCCGGCATGTAGCCCAGATCCCGGAGATATTCCGCCAGTGCTACGGCTTCTTTCAGGGTCGAGCCGGGGTGGGAACTCATGAGATAGGGCACCACAAACTGCTTCAGACCCAGCTGATCATTGAGCCGCTTGTACTTGGCGAGGAACTGCTCATAGACGGCATTTCTCGGCTTGCCCATGAGATCCAGCACCGTGTCGGAGATGTGCTCCGGTGCCACCTTCAGCTGGCCGGACACATGATGCTTGACCATTTCCTTGAAAAAGGCATCGTTCTTGTCCGCCAGCAGATAGTCAAAGCGGATACCGCTGCGGATAAAGACCTTTTTCACATTGGGCAGCTGCCGCAGCTGCCGCAAAAGGCTGAGATAATCGCTGTGGTCGGCGATCATATTCTTGCAGGGAGTGGGGAACAGGCACTGCCGGCTCTGGCAGGCGCCCTTGGTCAGCTGCTTTTTGCAGGCAGGCTGACGGAAGTTGGCGGTGGGGCCGCCTACATCGTGGATGTAGCCCTTGAAATCCGGCTCCCAGACCATCTTCTGGGCCTCGGAAAGAATGGACGGATGACTTCTGGTCTGGATGATCCGTCCCTGGTGGAAGGTCAGAGCGCAGAAGGAGCAGGCACCGAAGCAGCCCCGGTTGGAAATAAGACTGAACTTGACTTCTGCAATGGCAGGTACACCGCCGGCTTTTTCGTAGCTGGGGTGATAGTTACGGGTATAGGGCAATGCATAGACCCGGTCCATTTCCTGCTGGGAAAGGGGCTTCTGGGGCGGATTTTGCACCACAAAGCAATCGCTGTAAGGCTCCACCAGTCGCTTGGCGGTGAAAGGATCGGTGTTCTGGTACTGGAGATAGAAGCTCTCGGCATATTTTTTCTTATCTTTGCACAGGGCATCATAAGAGGGCAGAACGATCTTGGGAATGGCATCGTCCACAGCTTTGCAGGCGAAAACCGTGCCGTCGATCCATGTAATGTCCTTCACATCCATGCCGGAGTTGAGGGCATCGGCTGCCTCCAGAATGCTCCGCTCACCCATGCCGTAGAGCAGCAAGTCTGCCTGAGAATCCAGCAGCACCGACCGCTTCAGCTTATCCGACCAGTAGTCGTAGTGGCCAAGTCTGCGCAGACTGGCTTCTATACCGCCGATGAGAATAGGCTTTTTTGGAAAGGTGCGGCGGATGAGGTTGCAGTAGACCGTCACGGCATAGTCAGGCCGCTTGCCCATAATGCCGCCGGGGGTAAAGGCATCGGTCTTTCTCCGCTTTTTGGAAACGGAGTAGTGGTTGACCATGGAATCCATATTGCCGCCCATGACAAGGAAACCCAAACGGGGTTCGCCCAGCTTCAAAATGGAGTTGGGGTCTTTCCAGTCGGGTTGGGCGATGATGCCCACCTTGTAACCGGCGGATTCCAACACGCGGCTGATAATGGCATGGCCAAAGGAGGGGTGATCCACATAGGCATCACCGATGATGTAGACAAAGTCGCACTGCTCCCAACCGCGGGCCTTCATATCTTTTTTGGAAATGGGTAAAAAGTCGGTCATAAACAATCCCTCAGTCATTTGCTTCGCAAATGCCAGCTCCCTTTACACAAGGGAGCCTTGTTTTTATTTCGTGCCGGTAGAGCCGAAGCCGCCGGCACCGCGGACGGTTTCGGAAAGTTCTTCCGCTTCGTGGAAACAGGCGGTGAGGTAGGGGGTCAGTACCAGCTGTGCGATCCGCTCACCATGTTCAACGGTCTGGGTTTCTGTGCCGTGGTTATGAAGGCTGACCATGATCTCACCCCGATAGTCCGGGTCTACCACACCAACCTTGTTGGCAGGGGCAAGTCCCTGCTTGGTGGCAAGACCGCTTCTGGCATAGATCAGACCCGCCCAGCCCAGAGGGATCTCCATGGCTAGGCCCGTGGGGATCAGCCTGGTCTGCTGGGGCTCAATGGTCACCGCTTCCTCCAGACAGGCATAGAGATCCGCACCGGCGGCAAACTCCGAGCCGTAGGTAGGAAGCTTGGCATTGGGTCTTAACTTTTTTACGGAAATATCGGTCATATTCAGTCCTCCCACAGGACAACTTCGCCCTGTTCCAGGGTTTTCGGCACATCAATGAGCCGCTGGTTTTCAGAGCCGCGGAAGCGCAGCTTCAGGTTTTTCTTTGCGGCAACAAACGGCCCGTCCACCAGCACATGCAGATGCTGCAGCAGTTCCTCTGTGACGCCCTCCACTTGCGGAATGTGCTCCCATACAGAGCCGGTGAAACACCAGATGGTCTTGTTGGGATAAGCCGCCTTGATCTGACGGGAAAGTTCCAGCAATCCCGGCTGATTTCTGGGGTCCAAAGGCTCGCCGCCCAGGTATGTGATGCCCTTAATATAATCGGGCTTCAGATATTCCAAAATACGGTCCATGACCGCCTGATCAAAGGGCTCTCCATAGTTAAAATCCCATGCCTCCCGATTGAAGCAGTCGGGGCATTGGTGGGTGCAGCCGGAAACGAACAGGCTCACCCGGACACCGGGGCCGTTGGCAATGTCATGGGTTTTGATGTTGGCATAATTCATAAGCATAACCTCAACAAACAGTATAACAAAGAAAATGGGTTTTCACAAGGAAAAAGGCTGCCTTTCGGCAGCCTTTTTATGCCTTCTCCTCTGGGGAAGGTGGCACGAAGTGCCGGATGGGGTTTACAGATGCAGGACTCTGTCCTTGATCTCCTGGGTACGGCCCTGGTTCCAGAACTGGGTGCCGATGTAGCCGCAGGTACGGCGTGCCACATTCATTTTGTTCTGATCCTGATTGCCGCACTGGGGGCAGGTCCAGACCAGCTTGCCGTCTTCGTCCTCGCGGATCTCGATCTCGCCGTCGAAGCCGCAGACCTGGCAGAAGTCAGACTTGGTGTTCAGTTCGGCATACATAATGTTGTCGTAGATGAACTGCATGACTTCCAGAACGGCGTCCAGATTGTTCTGCATGTTGGGCACTTCCACATAACTGATGGCGCCGCCGGTGGAAAGGTGCTGGAACTTGGCCTCAAAGGCCAGCTTGTCAAAGGCATTGATCTCCTCAGACACATGGACATGGTAGGAATTGGTGATATAGCTCTTGTCCGTCACACCGGGGACAATGCCGAAACGCTTCTGCAGGCACTTGGCGAACTTATAGGTGGTGCTTTCCAGAGGTGTGCCGTAGATGCCGAAGCCGATGGTGGTTTCCTTCTTCCAGCGGTTGCAGGCATCGTTCATGTGCTGCATGACCTGCAGGGCGAAGTCGGTGGCATCGGGGTCGGTGTGGCTCTTGCCGGTCATGTACTTGACGCACTCATACAGACCTGCATAGCCCAGAGAAATGGTGGAATAGCCGCCGTAGAGCAGCTTGTCGATGGGCTCACCCTTTTCCAGACGGGCGCAGGCACCGTGCTGCCACAGGATGGGAGCAGCATCGGAGAGGGTGCCCTTCAGCCGTTCGTGGCGGCACATGAGTGCACGATAACACAGCTCCAGTCTTTCGTCAAAGATCTGCCAGAACTTGGTCATATCTCTACCGGAGGACAGGGCCACATCCACCAGATTGATGGTGACAACACCCTGATTGAAACGGCCGTAGAACTGATATTCGCCCTTTTCGTTCTTCCAGGGGGACAGGTTGGAACGGCAGCCCATGACGGGGAAGCAGTTACCTTCCTTGTATTCCTTCATTTTCTTCTCGGAGATATAGTCGGGGACCATGCGCTTGGCGGTGCACTTGGCAGCCAGTTTGGTCAGATAGAAGTATTCGGAGCCTTCGCGGACATTGTCCTCTTCCAGCACATAGATGAGCTTGGGGAAGGCGGGGGTGACCCAGACGCCCTTTTCGTTCTTGACGCCTTCGATACGCTGGAGCAGCACTTCCTCGATAATGAGAGCCAGATCCTTCTTTTCCTGTTCGTTCTTGGTTTCGCCCAGATACATGAACACGGTGACGAAAGGTGCCTGACCATTGGTAGTCAGCAGGGTGACCACCTGATATTGGATGGTCTGCACACCGCTCTTGATCTCTTCCCGCAGACGCTTTTCGGTCATGCGGTCGATCACTTCGTCGGAAACTTCCACACCGGCTTCTGCCATCTCGGCAGCCACATTCTTGCGGATTTTTTCCCGGCTGACCTGCACAAAGGGTGCCAGATGGGTCAGGGAAATGGACTGACCGCCGTACTGGTTGGAAGCAACCTGTGCCACGATCTGGGTGGCAATGTTGCAGGCGGTGGCAAAGCTGTGGGGCTTTTCGATCATGGTGCCGGTGATGACGGTGCCGTTCTGCAGCATGTCTTCCAGATTGACCAGATCGCAGTTGTGCATATGCTGAGCAAAATAGTCCGTATCATGGAAATGAATCACGCCTTCTCTGTGGGCTTCCACAATATCCTGCGGCAGCAGAATGCGGTCGGTGATATCCCGGCTCACTTCGCCTGCCATATAGTCCCGCTGGGTGGAGTTGACGATGGGATTCTTGTTGGAGTTTTCCTGCTTGGCTTCTTCGTTGTTGCATTCGATCAGGCTGAGAATCTTGTCGTCAGTGGTGTTGCTGCGGCGGACAAGGCTGCGGGTGTAGCGATAGGTAATGTACCGCTTTGCTACTTCGAATGCACCGTGAGCCATGATCTGGCTTTCCACCAGATCCTGAATTTCCTCCACGCTGGGGCTGCGGTTCATTTCTTCGCAGGCCAGTTCCACCCGCTCAGCAATGCGCTTGATCTGGGTGGGGGTCATGCGTTCGGACTCGCTGACCACATCATTGGCTTTGGAAATAGCATTTTCAATCTTGGTGATGTCAAAGACCACCTCAGAGCCGTTTCTCTTGATAATCTTCATGGTGGGACTCCCTTCCTTTGTGGAAATGAAACTATATTTCGTGTCGGTTAGAATTGCCTAATAACTATATCTTGTGCTTATAATCCTATTATGCATAAAATATTGACAACTGTCAATTACAAATTGTCATAAAATGGGAAAATATTGTGGTTATTTTTTGAAAAACGCAAAACCTTACACAATATATAGGATTCTGCCGTGAAAAGCTATTGGCAAAACAGCCAAATTTAGGACGATATTTTTATAATAAAAAATGCGTCCCATAACCGGGACGCATGCAGGTTATTTGTGGAAGAAAACTTTCTCCACCCGTTTGTAGAGCAGCAGTGTCAGAACGGAAACCACAATGCCCTTGAGAATGTTGAACGGCACAACGGCGAACAGCACCAGGGTGGTGACATTGGTAATGGCTTTGTTGACCTCAGAGCCCATGGCGATAATGGCATCCAGGGGCAGCCCGAACAACTGGGAGAACTTGGGGAGCAGATAAATGGCATTGAAAAAGCTGCCGAAGACCGTCATGACGGTTGTGCCGATGACCATGCCCCAGATGGCGCTATTGCGGCTCTTTTTGAAGTGATAACAGATGGAAGCCGGCAGCACCAGTGCACAGCCTACAAAGAAATTGGCGAAATCGCCCACAAAGGCGGTGGAAGTGCCCTTGATGATGACCTTCAGCAGGATCTTCAGCAGTTCACACACCACACCGGACACAGGCCCCAGATAGAAGGTGCAGATCAGTACCGGTACCTCGCTGAGATCCAGCTGATAGAAGGAAGGGGCAAAGAACAGGGGGATCTCCAGATACATTAGTATAGCGGCAATGGCACCGAACATGGCGGTGTAGGACACAGTTCTGGCAGTGTTCGTACGGCTGGGCATGTGCATCAGTTTTTCTGCCAGCTTTGCGATCAGTGCCAGCCCGGCAAATATGGCAAGGCAGGTGAGGAAAAATGAAAGATTTTCCCGGACAGACTGTAAAAATTGAAGCATAATATTTCCTCCCGAAAAAGATAAACACCTGAAAAGCCTATGCCTTCCAAGTGTGAATCGTTTCCCGGAGGAAACCATCTTCTTCCATCCAGACTGTACTGTCGGTACCGGAATCAAACCGGTTCAGCTTGCGCTCGCGGACTTTACCGCCGGTCGGGAATTGCACCCTGCCCTGAAGACATCGTTTTTCAGTTCGATTCCTTTATACTATATCCCGAAATATTTTGCAACTGCTTTTTTTCGACAGGGAACTGTGCT
>JAZNFJ010000135.1:0-2756 GCA_045589035.1 Candidatus Avilachnospira sp.
TCAAAGAACACACCGGCCAGCTTCCCAGCGCTGTTTTGAAAAAAATATAAAGAAAGGCATGCACATGCCTTTCTTTACTTTTTCGTCAAATCATTTTATAATATGACATAATTCCCAATCACGTTAGGAGTCTTACCAATGAGCAAAAACAATCAAACCATTCGTGTGCGCTGGGGGTATCTGGCAATCGGTGTCATCGCCATGCTGTTTGCAGGTGTTCTGTATGCATGGTCCATTTTGAAATCACCTCTGTCCGGTGAATTTGGCTGGAGTGCTTCCGGGCTTGCCCTGAATTTCACCATTGCAATGAGTTTTTTCTGTATCGGCGGTTTGCTTGGTGCCCAGCTGTCCAAGCGCATCGGACACAAAATCACATTGATTGCCGCCGGCATGGTGGCGGCTCTGGGTTTTGTTCTGACGGCTTCCCTGTCCAGCAGTTCTATCTGGGTTCTGTATCTTACTTACGGTGTTCTGGCCGGTCTGGGCATCGGTATTGCTTACAACGTGGTTATCGCCACTGTCAGTGCATGGTTCCCCGATAAAAAGGGACTGTGTTCCGGCTGTCTGATGATGGGTTTTGGTGCTTCTGCCCTGGTTTTAGGCAACGCAGCCAACTCTATGTTCCACAGTCCTCTGGGCTGGCGTACCACCTATATACTCCTGGGCACTGCTATCTGCGTGATCTTGGTTCTGGCTGCTTTTCTTCTGAAAAAGCCCGATGCTGACACAGTTCTACCTCAGCCCAAAGCTGCAAAAAACACGGGAACAGAAAGTTTTGACCGACAGGACTATGCCTCCGGTCAAATGCTCTGCCGTCCCTCCTTCTGGATGGCTTTCGTCTGCATTTCTTTCCTAGCTGCTGTGGGCAGTTCCGTCATCAGCTTCGCCAAGGATCTGGCTTTGTCGGTTCATGCGCCGGAAGTTCTGGCCGTTTCTCTGGTTGGTGTTCTGTCTGTCTGCAACGGTCTTGGTCGCATCCTCACCGGTGCGATCTTTGACATCATCGGTCGCCGCAAAACCATGGTCTGGGCCAACATCCTCACCATCTGCGCTGCTGCCGTCACCTTGCTGGCTGTGTCTATCGGTTCTCTGCCCCTGTGCATCGCAGGTCTGTGTCTGACCGGAATGTCCTATGGTGCCTGCCCCACCATCACCGCCGCTTTCACCTCCTCTTTCTACGGCATGAAATATTTTTCCACCAACATGGCCTTCATGACCTTCACCAGTATGGGCGGCTCTCTCATTGCCACCGTTTCAAACAAAGTTCTGGAAGCCACCGGTGGCTATTCCACCACCTTCCTGATGCTGCTGGCTCTCACTGGCATGGCACTAGTTTTAAACCTTTTCATCCGCAAGCCCTGATTGCTGGCTGATGCTTTTCAAAAAGACAAGTAGGTAATTCCATGAAGAAAACACACTACGGATGGTTTGTATGCTTCGGCTGCGCATTGCTTTTGTTCTGCACCAGTGGCCTGACTGTCAATGCGTTTACAGTTTACCAACCCTATATTCTTCGTCAGAATGCTTTTTCCAACGCCCAATCCTCCAATATCATCATGGTACGGAGTCTGTTTTCCTTCCTCGCCATGATATTCGCAGGAAAATACTACAAGATTTTTTCCCTTCGTCTGGGTATAGCCATCGCAGGCGCGTTAACGGTATTGGGTTTTTTCTCTTTCGGCATGTCCACCACCTATCTCGCCTATTGCTTCTCCGCAGCATTGATCGGCCTGAGTTTCGGACTGGGTACCATGATCCCCGTTGCAATCGTGCTGGAGCACTGGTTTATCAGTAAGCGCAACTTTGCTATCGGCATCTGTTCCGCATTTACCGGTCTTTCCACATTGGGTATCCCCTCCGCCCTCACCTGGCTGATCGAAACCCACGGACTGAGAAAGGCCTTTCTCACAGAAACCGCCTGTATTGCAGTTCTCCTTACGATCGCAGTTCTTCTCATCAAAGACGCACCTGCTAAAATGGGTATGGAGCCCTACGGTTTTCAGTCAAAAGCCACCGAGCGGGCTCATGCAGAGCCTGCAGCAAAAGAAACGCTCTCCAATAAGCAGTGGATTTTGATCGTCTTTATGCTGATTGCGCTGGGTCCTATGATGAGCGTTGGCTACAGCCATCTTTCTGTGCTGATTTCGGCGGAAGGTTTTAACCCGCAGCTTACAGCCCTGTCGATCACCATTTCCGGAGTCATGATGACCATCGGCAAATTCCTGTTCGGCTGGATGTCCGATCGGATCGGCACATACAAATGCAACTGGATTTTCGGTTCTGTCATGGTGCTCGGACTGGTCCTGTGCTGTACCATGGGCGGAAGTGTTTTGGTTCTGATTTTAGCCATGTGCTGCTATGGCGGCGGACTTGCCACGACCTCCATCGGTCTGACCGCCTGGGCTGGTGACCTGAGCACCCCGGAGCAATACGACGAAAATATACGGCGCTTCCAACTGGGATATGCCGCAGGCACTTTGTTGTTCTCCTCCCTCCCCGGTGCCCTCGCAGACCGCTTTGGCGGTTCCTACATCCCTGCCTATATCTTCTTTGTCGGGTGCGCGATCTTCGTATTGCTGTCTGTGCAATGGCTCTATCGTAAGACCAGACAACACAAGTCAAAACCTCCGGCTAAGCCGGAGGCTTGATTAAGCCCTAGAAGGGCATTATTCAGGCATTTGCCCCTTAAGGGGCCCCGAAAAGTTTGCCGACCGCATTTCTTTTCCGGGCTACCCCTTAAGGGGTTTTCCTTATGC
>JAZNFJ010000136.1:0-5845 GCA_045589035.1 Candidatus Avilachnospira sp.
CCTCATCAGAAGAAAGACCCAAAAAAGAAAACCCCAATGGGCCTTCTTTTTTTTCTGCTTAAAAAAAACCCGGGAGCAGATGCCCCTTTATTTTTATGTAGGAATTAGTTGGTATCGGGAACCAGGGGACCTGCCAGCACGTCCATGAAGAACAGCTTGCCGGGCAGAGTGGGGATGAAGCTGGAGGTGATGGCCTTGCGGGGACCATGACGGAGAGTCAGCCAGAAGCTCATGCCCTGCCACTGCATGCCGCGGCCAACAATGCCGTCAGCGCCGCCGATGGCGTAGTCGGAATTGAAGATGACCTTGGGGCCGATGGTGTTGGCGAAGCAGGGGATCAGAGGCCAGGAGGAACGGAAGGAAGTGATGGCGTTCTGCTCAATGGTCAGAGGATGCAGGCGAGCGCCGATACGATGGGACTGATCCATCCACTCTTCCACGGTGTCGAATTCAGTAGCAAAATGAGGCTCCCAGAAAGCGATGTGGCACATACGGCCGATGCCGTAGACCAGAACCTGCTTTGCGCCTTCAGCCTTCAGGGCTTCGATCTTAGCCATGTAGGTGGGCAGGTTTTCCTTGGTAGCGAAGTTTCTCTGATTTTCGGGAACGGTCAGTTCGCCGAGAGGGCCATAGAAAGCGTTGACCATAGCATTCTGGAAAGCAGCGGGATCAGAAGCGGGCAGGGTGTTGCCTTCGCTGTCGGACCACTCGTCCATATTGAAGCCATAGACATGCTTGCAGTCCACATTCCACTGCTTCAGGAAGTAGACAGCCCACTTGTACATACCCATAGGACCAACGGGCAGGATCATAATCAGCTTACGGCCCTCTTCCTTGGTCATCTTAATCTGCATAGCGATCTCATGGCCCATGTAAGCGCCAAACTCTTCCAGGTTGGTGCACTTGATGGGGGTGAAGCCGTCATTCCAGAAATCCTGGCGGTCGCAGACAGTTTCGGGATCGTTGCTGACGCACTCATAAATCTTGTTGATGTCCCAGCCCTCCGGAACGATTTCGGAGAAATAGGAGCCCTTCAGGGTGTCGAGCATGTTCATGGAAAAATCCTCCTTCATATTCAGGCAGATATGGAAATCTGCCAAAAAATTTACTCTATTTAGACAATAGCATATTCAAAATGCCCTGTCAAACACTTTTGTCTTTTTATTCCAGAACCATCAGACCAAAATCACGGGACTGGTGGAAATCGGGTGTTTCGGATGTGCAGGGATTCCAGGTGTGGAAATGGGACTGGACGGTCTGCTCGCCGCATTTGAAGCAATTGGCATAGATTTTTCTGCCGGGCTTCAGTTCATAGCCGGGGAAAAAGACCTGAATGAACCACAGGGGCATGGTGTAGAACACTTCCCAGCCGTCTTCGGTCCGGGCAGTCTTTTTCTGCATCAGTTCATCTTCGTTGGCGGGAGTCAGGCGGCAGGTCTGATACCGGTCGAAGCCGATACCAAGATAGGTAAAGCCCAGAGGGTTCATTTCAATATTGAAGTATCTGCCGTCATTTTCGTCGGGGCGGAAGAAAAATTCCATACAGCTGTCATCGCAGACCATACCGAGGGGGGCATTTACTTCTGCCCGGACATGGGCTTCTCTGGACTTCATATGGACATAAATGCCCTTTTCATCGTAACAGATCTGGGCGGTGGTGGAAATATCCGCTGCCGGCAGCCAGTTTGCGTGATCCACCTGCAGGGTGGGGATCTTGCTCCAATCGGGTGCGCCGTTTACTCTGGTGATGGTATATTCTTTCATGGTCTTCCTCCTTTATCTGCGGACGGATTTGGAATACTCCGTCAAGGTCATACCGGTGTGTTTTTTGAACAACGTCGAAAAGTAGTAGATATTATCATAGCCCACCGCTTCGGCAATCTGGGTAAAGTTCAGATTGCCCTCCTGTATCAGCCGTTTGGCTTCTCCAATACGGAAGTTTGTCAGATAGGTAATGATGGTGGTGCCTGTATGCTCCCGGAAAATCCGCTTCAGCAGGGTGATGGAGATGTTCTGCCGGGCAGCCAGCATTTCCAGGGTAATATGCTCATGGAAATGTTCATGGAGATACTCCTGCACCTGCCGCACGATCCATGCATGCTGGTGCAGCTGATTGACGGGAACGATACGGCTGTCGCATTGAATGCTGTTATCCCGGCGGCTGATGAGGATCAGAAGCTGCTCCAACGCACTCTTGATCATCTGCTCGCAGGCAAAGGGCGCATCTGTCCGAAGCTGCAAATCCACCTGGGGCGCAACGTTGTCAAAATGGACGTACGCATGCTCCGCTTCCTTTACAATATTGGACAAACACTCCTTTTCCTGCTGCCCAAGAAAGAGAATTTTATGTTCCAGACCCTTCATCACAGGGCTTTCGCAGCAAAAAGAGATGATAATCACATTGGCAGGCTTCTGCTCGTACATGTGCAGGGCATGAAACTCATTGGGGCAGTGGAACATCAACTCTCCAGCTTTCAGCAAACAGCAGTCACCGCCGGCGGTGGCAATCAGCGCCCCCTTGTCCACATACACCAGTTCCCAGAAGTCATGGCTCTCCCCTGGCTGGTCATAATTCTTCGGCAGCTTGTAATAAGCCACATTGACCAGCCCCGTCACCGATACCGAGGTATGCAGTTTGTGTATTTGATACTGTTTCATTGGGATTTCTCTCCAAAAATTTGTCTGATTATATAAAAGGTACGACTGATATCATAAAGAAAAAAATAGATTTATGCTTTATCATAAGTATAGCTTCAATTTCTTATTTTGTAAATAGCGACTTTTTTAAGAATCTAAAAGAATTACATTAAGGAGGAGTGTTTATGAGAGTTTTAGGTGTCGGCTGCCATCCCGATGATCTGGAGATCGCCTGCGGCGGTACTCTGCGCAAGTATGTGGAACAGGGCGCTGAAGTCTATATGTGCCATGTGGCCAACGGTGACCAGGGTCATGTGGTCATTGAACCGGAACCCCTGGCTGCGATCCGTACCATCGAAGCCGAAAACGCCGGTAAGATCATCGGCGCCAAGGAAGTGTTTAATCTGAATGTCCACGACATGGAAGTCAACAGCCACGATCCTGCTGTCATGGATGCCATGGCAGATATTGTCCGCTTTGTCCGTCCCGATGTCATCATCACCCACAACGATGACGACTACATGCTGGATCACACCGAAACCAGCAGAATCGCCACCAACGGCAGCTTCTGCTCCGGTCTGAGCCACCGCGCCAGACAGTATGATGCCTTCTCCAGCTTTATTCCCGTGTTCTTTATGGACACCCTGGCAGGCGTCAACTTCCAGCCCACCCATTATGTCAATGTTACCGACCAGATGGACACCAAGATCAAGGCTCTGGAGTGCCACGAGTCCCAGCTGAAGTGGATGCTGGAGCACGACAACATCGACTTTGCTGATATGGTCCGCACCTGCTCCAAGTACCGCGGCTATCAGTGCGGCGTGCCTTATGCAGAAGGCTTCCGCCCCTACAATGTCTACCCCAGATACAGCACCAAGAACCTGCTGCCCGACTAAAGGCAGAACCATAATTTAACATTTTAGGAGGATTACACTATGAGCAAGAAAGTTCGTTGGGGCGTCATCGGCGCCGGCGGTATCGCTGACCGCCGCACCATTCCCGGCATGATGCTGTGCGACAATGCCGAGCTGGTCGCCGTCATGGAGATCAACATGGAACTGGCTGAAAAGTGCCGCGCAAAATGGGGCTGCAAGAAGGCCTATGACAACGAAGCAGATCTGCTGGCCGATCCCGAGATCGACGCCGTGTACATCGCAACTCCCGTCGTCCTGCACGCAAAGCAGGCCATGGCTGCTGCCGATGCCGGCAAGCATATCCTCATTGAAAAGCCCCTGGCTATGACCTCTGAAGAAGGCCAGAAGGTCGTGGAATACTGCGAGAGCAAGGGCGTCAAGATCGCTGCCGGTCTGATGATGCGCTTCGGTGCCTACGTTCAGGCTATGAAGAAGGCTGTTGCCGAAGGCAAGATTGGCAAGCCCGTTTCCGCTTATGCTCAGTTCACCTGCTGGTATCCCGATATGCCCGGCAACTGGCGCCAGAGCAAGAAGAACGGCGGCGGCGGCGCCATGATGGACATGGGCGTCCACTGCATCGACCTGCTGCAGTACATTCTGGGCTCCAAAGCCAAGGATGTGGCTGCTTTCCACGATACCCTCACCTTTAAGTACGAAGTGGAAGACTCCTCCACCGTTCTGATGCGTCTGGAAAACGGCGCACAGTGCGTGGTCCAGTCCAACTTCAACATTCCCGATGATGCCGCCAAGTGGCGTATCGAGATCTTCGGTGACGAAGGCCGCCTCATCGGCGATACCGTCATCGGCCAGGTGGACGGTGGTTCTCTGGATGCCATGTTCCTGGGCGCACAGGGTGCATACGATGCCCAACAGGACAAGAAGGACGGCGAGCGTTCCAACATCGAAGTGGAATTCGGCAACATGTACGCCCGTGAAATCGCTTCCTTCTCCAACTCCATCCTCACCGGCGCTCCTGTGGAAGTCCCCGCTTCCGATGCCATCCAGGTCCAGAAGGTCATGGAAGCTGCTTACCGCTCCAACGACGAGACCTGCGTCGTGAAGTTCTGATTTCTCAAACAAAAATGCTCCCTCAAATGAGGGAGCATTTTTGTTTGTTTTTTTACTTGATCTGGGTGCCGCAGGGGATCATGTCATCCACGAAGATGACCTTGCAGCCGCAGGCATTGTTGGTGCCGGCCAGCAGCATACCCTGAGAAGTAACACCAGTAATGCGGTGGGGCTTCAGGTTTGCCACCACGATGATCTTCTTGCCGATCAGTTCCTCGCACTTGTAGTCGTGCTTGATGGAGGACACGATGACACGCTCGCCGATGCCGTCATCCAGCGTCAGCTTCAGGCAGTTGGCGCTCTTGCGAATCTCTGTAGCCTTGACGATCTTGCACACACGCAGGTCCAGACCGCCGAAGTAGTCGATATCGATCTCATCCTTGATAGGCTCCACGGGATCGGGATCACCATAGACCTTTTCTTCCACCACTTCTTCCACGATCTCAGGCTTCTTAGCCTCTTCCTCGGTCATGGGAGTGGAGAAGTCCAGCAGCTTCAGATAGCGCTCGGTTTCAATGGCATAGAGGAACAGGTACAGGCGGGGACCTCTTTCCTTATCAATAAGCAGCTTGTAGACGGTCTTGAAGAACTCGCCCTGGGCAGCCTTCAGTTCCTTGCTGCCCTGCTCCAGACCGCGGGTCTTGGCAGGAATGGCATAGATGGCGGTGTTCAGTTCCTCCAGCGTGTAGCCGCCCTTGGACAGATAGGCATGCAGATCAGCGATCTCCTGCTTCTCCTGCTCGGACAGTTCGTTGTAAACATCCCAGTTACGGCCGGTGCGCAGGCGGTTGACCTGATCGGGAGCGCACTGCTCCAGCCAGAACTTTGCCCGCTCCAGACGGTCGGCAAAGTCGGCTTCCTTGAAGGGGGTGCCGATCTTTTCAAAAACAGTTTCCAGCATGGGAACATTGAAGTCCACCACAGAACCCATCTGGACCAGCAGCCCCATGGGAACGGTGTTGACCTCACGGCCTTCCACGGTGGTATTGTACATGACGGACTGCATCTGCTCGTCGGCCTTGCCGTTTCTGCAGGCATCCAGCATGCGGTCAAATTCGAAATACTGCTTCAGAATGCCATCGTCGAAGCAGAAGTCGAACGCACGGGTAGGCTCGGTCTTGGAGTACAGCCACAGAATGACTTCCGGCTGATACAGCTTCAGCAGGGTGTCGGGTGTCAGGTTCAGACCGGTGGAACCGGACATCTTGCCGGTGGAACCGCGGATA
>JAZNFJ010000137.1:0-21705 GCA_045589035.1 Candidatus Avilachnospira sp.
GAGATCTGTCGATGGAGGAAGGGGAAACAGAAGAAAATTACCGCCTGCGTCTGACTGCCAGAGGCATCGAGAAGCTGTTGGAATGTCAGAAAACATGGGAGTGTGCGTTCCTTCCGCTGGCCAGTGACTTCGGCACCAGATACGATCTGGGCGATATCCTAAAAGTATATCTGTATGATTATGGAATCGCTCTAAAAGCCAGGGTGACACGGTTTACCCAGAAAACACAAAAAAATAAGACCTCAACCACGATCGAGGTCGGAAGTATTACTATAACGAGGTGATCTAATGTCGCTTATCACTTATCCGTTGAACGATATCGACTATACTGCGGAAGATGCTGAACTGTTCCACTGTACCAGGTCCAGCGGTGTCTATGCGAAGGATGCGTTTAAATGCACCTGTACCGGAACAAACAATACCATAACGATCGGGCCGGGTATCGCATGGATTCGCAACTCGGATTTTTCCGGCAAGGTGGTTGCACTAAAGTCAAATCTTAATTTATCCCTAAATGTACCGGATGCCACATACCCGAGAATCGACACGGTTGTTCTCCTTTTCAATGCGTCCACAAATAAATCGTCCATTGGAATTAGAGCGGGAACCGCTGCGAGTTCACCGGTCGCGACATCGAGAAACACGTCAGCATCTTTGTATGAATTGCATTTATTTCATATCAGACGGGAACCTGGGGCAACAGCAGTCACGGCAGCAGATATCACGGATCTGCGGTTGGACTCCAAATATTGCGGTCTGATGGCAGATTCTGTCACCAGTATCGATACAAGCGCAATCAATTCACAGGTAAAATCGCTCCTTAGTAGACTGGAAAAGGAAATCGAAAGTCGGCTCGAGTCGGTGGATAATTCTCTGAATAACAATTCCCAGGGCGTTCCGATTCCGACTGTGAATCAGGCCGGTTTTTTTATTCGGGCGACTGCAGCTGGAACGGCATATGAATTGGTTGACTTGATCAATCTTCATATCTGGAAAAAATACACTGCGAATCCGGCTATGACTGAAACCACAAAAACAGGAGTTGACAGTACTTCTGTTGTAAATGCAAACGCAAACCTTGAGTATGCGGATGAAATTAGCGTTGTGGATGGCGTCATTTCGCTGGTAAACCCCAAAACTGTCAAAGCAACAAGCGATGATGCGCTGGAAGCTGCAATTTTGGGAAAATACATCTACGCACCAAGACAAAGTGCATATTGCTTTGTTCCTGAAAATGCTACTGCGGGAGCCCGTACAGTGTTAAGCACAAATACCTATTATGTTTCGCCGCTTGTTGTGCTGGCTGCCGGTGGTGAAAAGGTTGGTTTGATTGCGGATCCGAGCAGAGATGCCTATCCCGACAACGGAGAGCATACCGATGGATTCTGGTATGAATACCACAAGCAGCTGGGGGAATGAGTATGCAGATCGCTAAGGTGAGAATCAGTGGAGTGGAAGCGAAAGCTGTTGAGAGAAGGACCATCCCTATGGGCATCGTGGGCGCAACAGTTTCGCTTGAGTATACTGATCCATTATGGGATAACCTCCAAAAGACCGTAGTATTCCGGGGCGCTGTTACGCGGGATGTCCTGGACGCTGGTGTATCTGTCACCGTCCCGGCTGATGTGGTATCAAAGCCCCGCATACTGCTTCAGGTAGGTGTCTATGGAACTGACGCGGCGGGGAATCTTGCAATTCCAACACTCTGGGCGGATTTGGGTATTGTTCGTGATGCGGCAGATCCTTCCGGAGATGCGTCCGCCGATCCGGAGCTCCCGATCTGGGCGCAGCTGCAGAAGGAGATCGAGAGCCTGAAGCAGAATGGTGGGGGGTCCATATCCGTGGAAGCGGAAGACGATGCCCTGGTTATTACAACGTCCCTCCTGGTGAATACCGAGGGGGACGCAATTGTTATCGGAGGTGTATAAATGCTTTACAGACGATTGATTATCAACGGTACGGAATACGTGCTGGCTGTGAGCCAGTCCGGATCCGGAGCACCCGCGGAGACCACCGTAGGTGCAGTCGGTGTTCTGTACATGGATACCGATGATGGCAGCCTTTACAAATGCACCGGCGCAGCTGATGGTAAGTATACTTGGGAACCCCTGGGAACCGGTAACGGTACCGGCCAAGATGGCCAGAATGGCGAAGACGGCGGCTACTACATCCCGGAGGTGACGCAGCTCACCGACACTACCATGGAGGTAGCTTTCACGCCCAGCAAGGCGGGGATGCCTGCGGTGCAGCCTGCAACGGTCAAACTGCCTGTGGGATCTGGTTCGGGTTCGTCCACAAATGTGAATCTTACACACCAGAACTTCAAAGCAATTGCACATCGGGGCTACCATGTGACCGCCGCACAAAACTCTTTGCAGTCTATTAAAGATGCGGCTGACGGTGGATTCCCGTGGGTAGAGTTGGATATCCGCAAATGCGCAGACGGAGTATATGTACTTGCACACGATGAAAACATTACTCTGTATAGCAACGGAATAGCAGTATCGGTTACGATTGCAAACGCAAGGTACGCAGACATTAAGAATTATACGTGGGATTCCGATGGGCAGTATAGAATCAGCACATTGCAAGCCGCCTTCGCTGAGATGCGGAAACACGGAGTCAAAGCTATCCTTGATAGAAAGTCAGGGACTAATACTGAGATCATGCAGATCGCCGCTACCTCTGGCATGCTGGACTATGTTTTACTGTCCTACGCAAGCCCAGTGGCGGCGAATGGTGAAACGACATTGCTGAAAAAGTACAAGAATATTCCAATCAGAGTTATCCCCACTGAATATGCGGCAATGGTAGCACTCATGGATAGCGTGGACAATCCCGTATTCGCAGATGTTAACGCATCTACGAATAACCACAAACAGCAATATCTAAATATCGCCCTTTCTTGTGGTGTGCCGATCCTGTTTTCTGGGTGTACCACTTCCAACTATGCAGTATGGGCAGGCGTGGCGAATGGCGGTATGGCGAACGATTCCGACAACATTTCTGTTTCTGACTTTATTAACCTAATTTCTGCTGATTATGACACGCCTTGCACGATTACCGCAGACGATACGCTGACGATGGAAGTCGGGACAAACAGTGCTGTTTCCGCAAATAGTGATGTAAACGGCATAGCTGGATACGTTTATGCGTATTCTGACAATCCTGCTGTTGCGGTGGTACAGCAGACCACGTTCGGGCAGAACATCAATGTAACTGTGACAGCTAAAGCGGCTGGCTCTGCAAATGTCCGGCTGTTTACTGCTGCGGGTGCTGTCCACGATATTGCAGTAACAGTCAGGGCAACGGATAGCGGCGGTGGAGATTCTGGCGGAAATGACGGGCCTATTGTAGAGCAAACTACGCTTTGGCTGGCCGGAACCACGGGCAGCATCAGGTCTGGTGGTAATACAACCGCAATACTTTTCAATAACTCTGGTTCGACGGGACGAGCAACGTATGTGGCTAATGAAGGCACTGTTCCCTTACAGGTTGTCGATAATACCGGAAACTATACGGTCACTCCGTATTATCCGGTTCTCATTCCTGCTGGATGTACGAAAGTCACAGTCACTTGTCCCGGTTATACATGGGGTGTGGCTCCGCTGAAATTGTCCGACGATAATTGGGTAAGAATTTCCGATCCCGGCTGGCAGGCTTTGGACGGAAGCACTTATGTGTTCACAGATGCTGATGCTCAAGCCGTGCTTATCAACCTCAAGTACGGAACGGCGGGAACTGAGCCGATTACCAGCGTTCCTGACACCGTAACTGTGGAATTCTCTTAATCCTTACCCGAAACCTTACTTATGACTACATAAGACTACACAAGAAAACAAAAAGAGGGGCTTAAAAACCCCTCTCTTTGAGCCAAACATCGACAGCTTTTTGCACGACCCAGCTGATGCTCCGTTCCTCTGCCTGACAGTATTTGATGATCCGTTCGAGCAGAGCTGGAGGCATGGAAACCTGCTGGGGCTTGTGATGTGTCGATGGGTCGGTCTTTGCTCTCGGCATGAGCAATCACCTCCAGGCTCATTTTATCATGCGTAGTCTTGTATAGCAATGGGTTTGGGTACGCAGACCCCGGCAAATATTTTTACCTTACCCGTATGTTAACCAACCCAGGGCCGGGAAACCGGCCCACCACCACAAAGGAGGAAATTATCATGAACGAAAAGGAATTTGTATCTCTGTGCAAGAAGACTGTTGCAGAGTATGCAAACAACCATCTCGACAAGTCCGACGGCAAGCAGATCACCGAGGACGATGTGTTCATTGTCTGGATGTGCAAGACGCTGCAGAACAACAAGGCCCTGGCCAGCACCACCCTGTTTGATGGAATGTACTACGAGCTGACCTTCAACGGTAACAAGAAGGAACTGTACGTCGATGCCTACAAGAAGTGGGAAAACTACGCTGTCAACGTGGGAGGTTAAGAACATGAAAAAGATTCTCGCTCTGATTCTGGCTGTGCTGCTGATTGTGGCCATGGCCGTACCCGCCTACGCTGTCACTCCCAAGTACGAATTTCCTGACATGCCGGAGATTCCCAACATCTCCGATGACATCAAGATCGAGATCGACATCCCCGACAGCTTCTGGGATAAGTGGTTTAAGGATCATCCCATCAAGCTTCCCACCTTCAAACTGCCCAGCGAGGAGCTGAAAGAGCGCCTCAAGGGCGCTTTCGACTGATATGGACTGCACCAAATGCGGCAACGTTGGCCGCTGTTTGACGCTGTTTGACGCTGATCAAGGGAGGGATGGTGCCGTACTGCGGCGGCTCCCTCTGTAAACCAATTCCTAAGGAGGAAACCAAACATGAAAAATGTTAAGGCGGGTCACACCCACCCTATTGTGTGCCTGGACGCTGGCCACTATGGCAAGAAGTACAATCACAGTCCCGTGGTGGAGGATTACTACGAATCTGAGGCCATGTGGCGGCTGACGGCCTACGAAAAGGCTGAGCTGGAGCGCTACGGCATTGAGGTCTGGCTGACCCGGAGAAACATCGACGACAACCCCGGCCTGTCCGAGCGGGGCAGAATGGCCGCTGATGTGGACGGATTCGGCAGTAACCATTCCAATGCCTGCAACAGCGAGAAGGTTGACCGGGTGTGCGGTATCTGTTTCGTGGATGATGACTGCGGAGCTGCAGATGAAGCGAGCCGGGAGCTGGCCACGCTGATGGCCCAGACCGTGGCAGAAGTCATGCAGACCAATGACCCGGTGAAGATTTACAGCCGGGCCGCCGACTTTGACCGGGATAAGGATGGACGGCTGGACGATGAATACTACGGCGTTCTGAAGGGCGCTCACGAGGTGAAAACCCCTGGCTTTATCCTGGAACACAGCTTCCACACCAATACCCGGGCGGCCAAGTGGCTGCTCCAGGACGAAAATCTGAAACGTCTGGCAAAAGCCAAGGCGAAGGCCTGGGCGCAGTGGTTCGATCTGCCCACTGAGGATACCGGAAGCTCCGGCAGCGGCTCCGCTCCGGAACCCGAGCCTGTGCCGGAGATTAAGGCCGTGAATATCGATGAGGCGGAGAGCTTCAACAAAGCCTACGCCGGTACATATCTGATCCAGAGCGATGACGGCATCCTGAATCTGCGCAGCGGTGCAGGCTCCAAGAAGACCCTGGTGGAGGCCATGAAGTCCGGCCAGCGGGTGTACTGCCAGGGCGAATACACCGGAAAGTGGCTGCTTGTGGTCAGCGAGAACCACCGGTACGGCTACTGCCACAAGAGCTATCTGAAGAAAATCTAAGGAGGACAAAAATATGAATGAGAACATGATGACGATCAAGACCGCGATCGTGGCTTTCTTCACCGCGCTGGGAGCGTTCCTGGGCTGGAAGGGAGTGATGCTGCTGGCCTGGGTGGGAGTGATGGCCGTGGATTACCTGTCCGGTACCGCTGCTGCCCTGAAGGACGGAAGCTGGTGCAGCGCCGTAGCTAGAGAGGGCCTGTGGCACAAGGGCGGCATGATCCTGGTGGTACTGGTAGCGGCCATCACAGACGCGGTGATGGTGATGATTGCAGAGTATGTACCCATCGGCATCCAGTGGCCCGGTATTTTGATGCCGCTGGTGCTGGCATGGTACATCATTACGGAGCTGGGCTCCATCCTGGAGAACGCAGTGAAAATGGGCGCGAAAATCCCCGGCTGGCTGGTGCAGCTGCTGAAGGCCAGCGCCGATCTGGTGGAGCACGCCGGTGATGCAGTGGTGCATCCGGACCAGGATGAAAACCATGTAGAAGGCTTTGCGAAGCTGCCTGAAACCGAAGAGTAAAGATGAACCCTCCCCGGAGCTGATCTGGGGAGGGTTCTGACATGGTACGTTTTATAAATTGATACTTAGTTGATACGTATAGCATCAAAAATGACCGAAAATGACTCTATAAAGCGGTTTTAGACCATGTTAGCTTGAATGGGGTTCAAGAGGCCGCTGGTTCGAATCCAGTAACTCGGACCAAAAAGACCAGAAACGAACAGTTTCTGGTCTTTTTTCTTTTGTGAAGTTTTGGGGCGATATGGGTTTTCTCAGTCGTTGATACGGGATTGATACTCGGTTGATACCTATTAGGCCAATAATTCAACCGCGCTTTTCAGCGTGGCGGTGTCCTGTGAGATGTAGGTATTTGCGGTCATGCTGTAATCTGCGTGGCCAAGAATCTTCTGGATGTCCTCTGGCCGGGCGCCCGCGGCGGCCATTCTGGTGCCGAATGTGTGGCGGGCGGAGTGTGGCGTCAGATCTGCAGGAAGACCGAGGGATTTCATGCATGGAGTCCATACACCATTTTTGAAGGTGTCTTTGTTATAGGCTTTTCCATCAGGCCGGGCATAGAGCGGGCCACGGCATTCGCTGTACCAACGCTCCACGATCGGGAGGATCTTCCGATGAACCGGGACCACACGGTCGGTACCTGCTTCGGTCTTCATGCCTCCGGTGAGGGTCTTGTTCACCGGATCATAGGAGAACTTCGTCAGCTCGCAGAATTCAGACACGCGGAATCCGGTATAGCAGAGAACCAGACAAGCATCGCCGCCTGGAGCGGATGCCCATCCTTTTTCCAGTTTGGCAAATTCCAGATCCGTCATAGATCTGCGCTTTCCGGCTTCCATCTTCGGGAGCTTCACCAGCGCAGCGTAGTTTCGATCTACGATATTGTTCTCAACGGCATGGTCGCAGAGCTGTGTCATGAGGGCCTTGATCTTTGTCACATAGCTTTTGGACAAGGGAGGAATTGTGACCAGCTCGCCGGCATTATTGACCTCCATTCGCTCGTTGGCGTAGTAGTCCAAAAGCTGGCGGATGTCGCCGGTGGTAATTTCTCGCACGTACCGATCGGCGATGGCCGGAGCGGTGCAGCTGCAGACCTTCTCCCAACTGGTGGTCCAGGACGTTTGTGTCTGCTTGCTGATATCGCTGAAGGCGATTTTCTTCCAGTCCTCGTATGTATCCCGGAGGGTAAAGTTGAATTTGGTGGTTGGGTGGCGGTTGTAAAGATCAAGGGCTTCACGGGCTTCTTTCCGGGACAGGAAGGTGCCGAGCTTGATCCGGTGAGTGACCATATTGCCGGCTTCGTCAGTCGAATATGTGGCGGGAGTCCAGGCCACATATTTGGTGCTGTGGGCATATTTCCTTCGGATGATGGTTCCGCTGCCGTTTTCGCGTTTAGCCATATTTTCCTTGCCTTTCCGGGGCAAATCTGATAGTATAAAAGGGTAGACTGCCCCTATTGTGAGAGATGGTGGTTTTCTACACGCCCTTTCGGTGCGCCAACACCGAGAGGGCATTTTTTTATTTTTGCTGCTTCAGTGCGCCAACACTGGGACGGTTTATTTTACATGACCAATTTTAATTCTAATAGAAATATCGTCCTCGAATCGATGGATTTCCTTATTTTCGCGGATAATTTTATATTCACCGCCACCGACGAAACCAGAGATATACTTGATTTCATGGTTTCTCAAGATATCAAGCACATGTTGGTTTTCTTCACGGCTGATATATCCAACTAACTCTCCGGCAATATGAACCGCAACGGCATTTTTATCATGCTTATTATCCGGTTCAGGAATGAGCTTTACAGGCTTGTGAATGAAGTTGTATCTGAAGATACGTTCATCGGTTTTGCCCTTGCTGATTATTTGGGCAGCAGTACATTTCCAGTCAGGATTACCACACGCAAGCTTATGGATATTATCAAGGTAATAGGTAACTCCTACGACATTAAAGGTTTCAGTCTGCAATTCACGGTTTGAGACTTTAACAGGTTTTTTCTTGCGCTTTCTGATACCTAGATACAAAAGACCAGCTCCAAGAATGACTCCAAAGATAAATGTTCCGATGCTTGATGAAAGGTTTGCAATACCTCCGATTAGGAAGATAATGCCAGCAATAATCAGCCAGTTCATTCATATTCCTTCTTTCTTCAATTTATCTGACCGCGCTTGTAAAGGCGACAGCTCTTCCTAAGACATGAACATTGTTCATTTCCTCATTCCGATAGACCAGAGGATCATACAAAGGATTCTCCGGTTCGAGGATGATCCGATCCGGCAGAAGCTTAAACCGCTTCAAGGTAGCCTCGCCATCGATCAGGACGGCAGCGATCTGGCCGTTTTCTACGGTATCCTGCTGGCGGATATAAACCACATCGCCGTCGAAGATACGGGCATTGATCATGGAGTCACCCTTGCAGGTAAGCGCAAAGTCTGCCTTGACGTGGCAAGGGATATCAACATAGTCCTCGATATGTTCCTCGGCAAAAATGGGAGCACCACAGGCGATGGAGCCAATCAGGGGGACTTTGTTCATAATTGGCATGGGGATTATGTTGGATGCAATAAAGGACCAGTTGCTCTTATTTACAACATCGGACTTACCTAGTAGATAATCCATGTCGACATTGAAGTAGTCAGCAATTCTCTCCAACGTTTCGAGTCCGGGCTCGCGTTCTCCACGCTCGTACATATTAACACTACTTTTGGAAATACCAATCAGTTTGGAAAATTCAAACTGGGATAAATCGCGAGCGGTTCGAAGCTGCCGGAGACGTTCTGAAAACTTAGCCATAATGTTTCCTCCAATTTCTGAAGTAGCTTAATTAAATAATACACAATTTGTGCACTTGATTCAATCGGGATGAATGCACAAAAAGTGCTCGTATATTTTGTGCACTTTTTGTGACTTTAGAATGTTGACATTTGAGCACGTTTGGTGTATCTTGAATATGCGAGCACGAATAGTGCACAAAAGAAAGGAGGATGGACGATGAGTACAGGCGCAAAACTGAAGGAACTTCGGGGAGATAAGACCCAACAGGAAGCTGCAGCAGGCATTGGTATTACGAAATCCGCTCTTGCCATGTATGAAAGGGACGAAAGAGTACCCCGTGACGAAGTGAAAATCCGAATTGCGGATTATTACGGTGTGTCTGTTCTGTTTCTTTTTTTTAACGGAACCGAGCACAATAAGTGCTCTGATAAAGAGATTGCAAGTGCGTAACAAGGGGAGGCGTATCGTATGGCAAAACCTAAAACCGGCACCTGCGAGCCGCCGCTGACTGAAAGCGAGCTGCTCGCACTGCCCAAGATCCGCGTGGATCATGCCGCCCGGTTCCTGCAGAACGGGACCACGGCACAGGAAATCAGAGTCAAGGCGCAGAACGGCATCTGTCCCTTCTGCACAGCTGAGTTCATGACCGGCCGCTACCGTTACCGGGTCAACGTCGGCCTACTGATCAAGTACAAGGCCGGAGAACTGACCGCCTGAGAGGAGGAAACGCTATGAAGAAGCTGACCTTTGAGCGAAAGCATCCCGGAAACTTCAAATACGGAAGTCAGGGAAGCCGGCAGGAGCTGGTGGAGAAGCTGGGAACCATTGAGCACCGGAGTGAGGAGCTGATCGGCGAGATCTGCGATTACTGCTGCACCCATCCGATTGGATACAAGACACCGGAAGAATTTGAGGCCATCTGCGAAAGATGTCCCGCAACGAAGCTGGCCAGGCTGATTGGCCTGGAATAGAGAAAAGGAGACAGAGAAAAATGAGTAAATACGATATCCAGGATCAGGAAGTGATCACCATGTGCAACGAGCGCAGCCGCCGGGCACGGGAGGAAGAGCAGCGGATCATCGATGACGAGTATGCCGATTACGTGACCATCGAAGATGCCGCCATGAAGCGGGTGCAGGTGCTGAAGCTGGCCAGCGGTGTGGCGGGCCGGGCAAGTATGGGTCTGGTGTTCATCGGCGCCATCACCCGGGGATGGACGGAACCGGCCTTCGGGATTGCCTGCGCTGCTGTGTGCTTCCTCTGGGCCTACATCTTCGCCCGGAGGTAAGGCCATGGCAATGGACAAGCATCGCAATCCCGATGAAGAAGAGAGACGGATCATAGAACGCAATGGTATCGATCTGAGTAAGGTATCCGTGGTGGTGACTGGCCGCACGAAGGAAGTGATCTTCCTGAAGGTCCACAAGACTGGGGATGAGATGACTTTTGAACCCGGGAAAGACGAGGACAAGATCACCATCCGGCAGGGTTTTAAGCCCTGGGAAAGTTACTGAATTACCAGACGTTTGGGAGAATCTGCCGCCGCTCCGGTGGCGGCACCCATGGGCGAGAGGCGCTTGAGGAAGCGCAACCATAGCACAATGGGAGGTTGCGGGTTCGAATCCCGCCTTGCCCTCCAGCGGCAGGACTTCATACTGCTGTTTTCTCCTCTTCTCTCTTTTGATCAGCTGACGGCCCTTGAAAGTCAGCCACCATCCGGTGAGGGCATCACGTCAGCATCGTCTAAGGGCAGGACATCAGTCTTCCAAACTGAGAGTGCGGGTTCGAGTCCCGTTGCTGGCTCCAGCGGTGTGCAGTAGCCGCGAATACCTCCTCATGCCCGAAAGGGCCGCACCGGAGGTCGCCATACCCTCCGGTGCAACATTTGGAACAGTGCCCGAGCGGCCGTAAGGGAACAGTCCTGAAAACTGCCAGGCGGAGAAATCCGTCCGTGGGTTCGAATCCCACCTGTTCCGCCATCCCGGAAGGGACGATAATTTCTCAAATTCCGAAGGAAAGGAGGCCTATACATGAAGAAACGGTATACCAGCGGATTCAAGTAGTGTACCGGGCCAGAACTGAAATCACCTTCTTCCACAAGTGAAACCGTTCACTATATTTTTTCAACAACATAACAACTACATAACACCACAATTCAAATATAGGCTTTTCACTCTAATCGTTATCGTGCAACCCGGCCCAATCCGGGCCGGGTTTTTATGGGGCAGTAGCTCAGCAGGTATGAGCGCCTGATTTGGGATCAGGAGGCCGTGGGTTCGAATCCCATCTGTCCCACCAGCTCCGTCTGGACAGCGGAGCATCCTTTCAGCAAGCCGCGCCGTAAGCAGCGGCTCGCCAACGCCTGGCTTTGCGTGTTTCTCAGGCTTTGGTTACCCGGTGAAACTCCGGCAGGCACAAAAGTGAGGAGCGGCTGCTTTGGCAGCCTGGGAGCGGGCCGCAGCAGCGGCGCAGCGGACGGTGTTGGAGGGGACACCGGGGGCAAAAAAACAATGGAGCATCGAAGAACCGATGCTCCAAAAGTTTCATTATTCAAAATTAAGGAGGAAAACAAATGAATCATTACATTGTCATCAATGGCCAGCGAATCGAGCTGACAGAGGATCAGGTCAGGCAGATCATTGATGCACGATCGGAGGAGAAAACTAGACTGGCAGATATGCCGGAGGGCACACTGGTCAAGATCGGCGGCTATGAGCTAATTATTCTGGAACAGATGGGTGAATCTACCTCTGTTATCTGCAAGGATTTGATCGGCGAGCCTTCACAGTATGGCGAGAACAATAACTATGATGGGTCTTATGTGGACGAGATCTGCAACAGCTTCTCTGGAGCAATTGCTGACTCTGTAGGTGAGGACAATATCGTGTCTCACGTGGTGGATCTTACCTCTGATGATGGACTGAAGGACTACGGAACCATCGAACGCGGTGCGTCACTGCTTACTGCCGATCTCTACCGTAGATATGTCGAAGTCCTGGATAAATTCAAGCCTGACAGCTGGTGGTGGCTTGCGACACCTTACAGCACTAAAAGACACGGAAATGATTCCTGGATCAAATGCGTTTCGCCGTCCGGCTTCATCTACTACTACGGCTACAGCGACGGCTACCTCGGCGTGCGCCCGTTTTGCATCTTAAAATCTAATATCTTTGTATCTAAGTGAAAGGAGAAAACATCATGAGCACCATCGAAAACAAGACACCTATTTTCCCCGGCGTCAAGGACGGGGAGACCTTCAAGATCGGCAATATGGAGTTCATCAAGTTCCCCAGTGCAGACGGTCAGATCCCTGTCGTTATGAAGGACATCGCATTCCGTTCCCGATTCGGTAACAACAACGATCTGCGGAGCAGCGATGTACTGCGGAAAATGGAGGCAGAGATCTTACCCAAGATTATCGAAGCTGTGGGCTGTGAAAACCTCTGTACCATCAAAACCGACCTGACTACCCTGGACGGTCTGACTCCATACGGCACCATGGAATCCCTCATCAGCCTGCCCACCTTGGACTTCTACCGCGACAACGTTAGCATCTTCGACAAGTACAAGCCAAGCTCCTGGTGGTGGCTTGCTACCCCTGAATCTGCAAAGCCCCATGATGCTCCGGACTGGATTCTTTGCGTTTCGCCGTCCGGCTGCGTCAACTTCAGCAACTACCGCAGCGACTTCATCGGCGTGCGCCCGTTTTGTATCTTCAAATCTTCTATCTTTGAATCTCCCGAGGAGTAACGATGGCTGAGAATGACCTGAAGGTAATCGTCAAGGCCAAGGAACTGGCCGTTCATTCTTTCAAGCTTACATCCAACTGCAACCGCTTTCCAAAGAAGTATCGCCATTCTCTGGTGGACCGCATCCAGATCAGAAGCATGGATCTATACGAAATGCTACTGGAAGCAAACCGGATTAATAACAGAATCCAGAAGCAGCAGCGGTGCGAGGCCATCACGAGAGCGATCACCCTCTGCGATGAACTGCTCTTTTACATCGAACTGTCCATGAACCTGGAACTGCTGAATAATAAGACGGCAGAATACTGGTCAAAGATGGTTCAGGACGTGAAGTATATGTCCATCGCCTGGAGGACTAAGGAGCGACAGTAAGACCACTGGGCTGTGCGTTGTATTTTTCTTTGCGTTTCGCCGTCCGGCTACATCAACAACAACAACTACAACAACAACTACAACGGCGTGCGCCCGTACTGATAAACTGTTCGACAGAGTAGGCAACAGCCGAAATCCACACACAATATCAAAAGAACGCACAACCTTTCCGAAAGGATAAACAGAAGGGGACTATGCTGTATGACTGATTTCGAGAAAGTGATTGACTTTCAAAATATGTATAGAGCGTTCCGCCGGGCCAAGTGCGGAAAAGGATATAAGAAGAGCTCGGCACGGTTCAATCTGTCTGCTCTGGACGGTGTTCATACCCTTATTTCCCAGCTTCAGAATAAGACCTACCGGGTATCCGATTATAGCGAATTCAAGGTCTACGAGCCGAAGGAGCGTATCATACAAACAACCTCTTTCAAAGATAAGGTCATACAGCACAGTCTTTGTGACAATGTGATCATGCCCAGGCTGCAGCGTGTGTTCATTCACGACAATTGTGCCGGCCAGAAGGGGAAGGGAACTCTGTTTGGCCTGGATCGGCTGACCCAACAGATGCAGCAGTTTCATAGCAAATATGGCTTCGGTGGGTACATCCTCAAGTGTGATATCACGAAGTTCTTCTATAACATCTCCCATGACCAGCTAAAGGATATCGTGGAATATCATTTCGGATATGACCCGGATGTGTGCTGGCTCTGCAACCTGTTCATCGACAGTACAGAGGGTAAGGGTATTCCGCTGGGTAACCAAATCAACCAGGGATTCGCACTGCTCTACCTGGATGGAATGGACAAGCTGATCAAATGGGAACTGGGAATCGAATATTACGGCCGATACATGGATGACTTCTACCTGATTCATCCAAGTAAGGAGTATCTAAAATACTGTCTGGAAGTCATCACTGCATATCTGGAAACCCTTGATCTGACCCTAAATGGAAAAACTCAGATTTTCCCCTTCAAGAACGGTGTCAGTTACCTGGGCTTTCATACCTACATCACTGCCGAAAGCAAGGCAATCCGGAAGCTCAAGAACCAGAACAAGCGCAACGCTAAAAGAAAATTCCTTCGGATGGCAAAGCTGGTGGCTGTTGGGGAACTGCCGATGGAGAAGTTTCAGACATCGTATGGTGCCTGGAAGAATCACATATCCCATGGCAACTGCTACAAACTGGCAATTCGTATGGATGAGAAAATATCTGAAATTCTAAAAAATGCCGAAAGTTAGAAAGTAGGGGGATATGACTCAAGTTAGTTTAGGTGAAGAAATGGACTATAAAGAATTTTTACAAAGCAAAATTGAGGTCGCACCTGCAAGCGGTTTCAATGTCCGGCCGGAAGATGTGAACCCCGCACTAAAACCACATCAACGAGATGCAGTGATCTGGGCGCTTAAAGGCGGCAGGCGTGCGCTGTTCGAATCCTTCGGCCTAGGCAAGACTGCGCAGGAGTTGGAATGGTGCCGCCTGATCACTGACCATATGGGCGGGCAGGCCATTATCGTCCTCCCTCTAGGTGTCCGTCAAGAGTTCACCAGAGATGCGGTGCAGCTTCTGGGCATCGAGCCTCCGGTATATGTCCGCACCATGGAGGAAGTCCGTTCCACTGATGCCAAAATCCTGATGACCAACTATGAGCGGGTACGGGATGGCGATATTGATCCGAAGCATTTCACCGCCGCGGCCCTGGACGAAGCATCTGTGTTGCGGTCTTATGGTTCCAAGACATTCCAGACGTTTATGGAATTTTTCAAGGGTGTTGCCTATAAGCTGGTAGCTACAGCGACACCATCCCCGAACCGCTACAAGGAACTGATTCACTATGCCGGGTATCTGGAAGTCATGGACACTGGGCAGGCCTTGACCCGGTTTTTTCAGCGGGACAGCACCAAGGCCAACAATCTGACCCTCTACCCGCACAAGGAAGAGGAATTCTGGCTCTGGGTTAGCAGCTGGGCACTGTTTCTCAGCAGTCCTGAAGACCTGGGTTACGATGCCACCGGCTACGATCTGCCCCCTCTGGATGTGCGAACACACATGATAAATACTAGTATTGGTGATGTTGTGGACAAAGATGGGCAAATAAAGCTGATGCGAGATGCGGCAGTGAACCTTCAAGATGCTGCCAAGGAAAAACGAGAATCCGTTGTGGCCCGTGTGGCTATGGCAAAGGAAATCGTGGACAGTGACCCTGAGGCCCATTTCATCCTCTGGCACGATCTGGAATACGAACGGGAAACCATCCTGAAACAGATTCCAGGTGCCGTCGATATCTATGGTTCCATGGACTATGACGAACGGGAACGCCGTGTGATTGATTTCGCAGAAGGACAATGCCGGCTGTTTGCCACGAAGAAGAGCCTTTCCGGTTCTGGTTGCAACTTCCAGCGGCACTGTCATAGGGCCATTTTTGTTGGCATTGATTATGAATTTAATGATTTCATTCAGGCTATCCACCGCATTTACCGATTCCTGCAGACGGAGCAGGTCATAATCGATGTGATCTACACCGAAGCGGAGGAACAGATTTGGCGGGTGCTTTTGGAAAAGTGGAAGAACCACAACAAGCTTCAGGAGAACATGCGCCGCATCGTGAAGGAATCCGGTCTGCTGTCTCAGATCCAAGCGGAGCGGATGGCCAGAAGCATAGGAGTTGAGAGAGTGGAAATCAAAGGAGAAAACTGGACGCTGGTTAATAACGACTGCGTGGAAGAGGTTCGGAGGATGCCCGACAATTCCGTGGGCCTGATCCATACCTCAATTCCCTTCAGCAATCATTACGAATATACCCCTAGTTATAACGACTTTGGTCATAACGAGGATACCGCCAGATTCTTTGAACAGATGGATTATCTGACGCCTGAACTGTTGCGGATTCTTCAGCCTGGACGTGTTGCTGCCATCCATGTCAAAGATCGTGTCCTCTTTGGTAATGTTACGGGTACCGGAATGCCCACCATGGAGCCGTTCCATGCGCTGTGCATTTCCCATTATATGAAGCATGGTTTTGCCTACTTTGGGATGATCACAATTACCACCGACGTTGTCCGAGAAAATAACCAGACATACCGTCTGGGCTGGACTGAACAGTGCAAAGACGGTACAAAAATGGGCGTTGGATGTCCCGAATATGTGCTGCTATTCCGCAAGCTCCCCACGGATCGTTCAAAAGCTTATGCCGATGTGAGAGTGGCAAAAGATAAAGCTGAATATCCGTTGAGTCAATGGCAGTTGGATGCTCACGCATTCTGGCGCTCCAGTGGCAACCGGAATCTGGATCCTAATGAACTGTCCCGACTGAAAATGAGCGACCGGATGCGGCGCTTCAGGGAATTCAGCAAAGCTCACATCTATGACTATGACCACCATGTTGCCCTGTCCTACGCACTGGAAGAACGAGATGCAATCAGCAAAGAGTTTATGACAGTGCCGCCAGCCTCTGTTCATCCGGATGTGTGGGATGATATCAGTCGAATGAAGACACTGAACACCTCCCAGAGTCAGCGAAGGAAGCAACTGCACGTCTGCCCTTTGCAGCTGGATATCGTGGAACGGGTTATCAATCGATATTCCAACCCCGATGATCTGGTCTTTGATCCTTTCGCCGGCCTGGCTACGGTGCCCATGATGGCGGTACGCATGGGCCGCAAAGGATATGGATGTGAACTTAACAGCGGGTATTTCGCCGATGGTGTTGGGTACCTGCGGGCAGAAGAAGCTGAGATTGAGCAGCCTAGCCTGTTTGATCTGATGGACCAGGAGGTGGGTGTATAATGCGTTTCATTGCATGTTTGAATGACGGTAGACACATCAACATCCAAGCTGACAGAATGGCTGAAAATGAAGATATGCTACGGGTATATGCCGATGAGCGCATGGTTGCCGTTGTGGACGTGGCTGCAGTTGTTTGCGCATATCTGAGCGAAAGATCGGTAATCGATAGTGGACGAACCGAATGAACATGATTTCTGGAAACTTACGGGATGGATAAATCACTCGGTAAATAAAACAGATAGGAGGTCATGGTATGTACGAACATTTCCGGAATGAGCTGCTGTGCGGTCTGCACGGTAAGCTGGATGACGATATGCTGAAGGATGTTGTGCTGGAGCTGGACCGGGTGGCAAGCCGGTACGAAGTGAAGCAGCGGGAACTGGGCCTGATGATCTACAACGATGATCTCCCGGAACTTGCCAAGACCTTTCTGGTCTGCAAAAAGATCGAAGGCCTGTCCGATCAGACGCTGGATGCCTATATGTGGCTGCTGAAGATCTTCTTCCGGGAGATCCCCAAGCCGGTGGAGCTGATCGGAACCAACGATATCCGGGTGTTTTTGTTCAAGTATCAGCAGGAGCGGGGCTGCACCAACCGGAGCCTGGACAAGTACCGGGGGAATCTGGCCAGCTTCTTCGGCTGGGCGGTGGACGAGGGATACCTGCAGCGCAACCCCATGAAGACGATCCCGCCGATCAAATTCGAGAAGAAGCAGCGGGAGAACCTGACGCAGCTGGAGCTGGAGTATCTGCGGGCAGGCTGCCGGACGCTGCGGGAACGGGCCATGATCGATGTGATGTATTCCACCGGCTGCCGCGTGTCTGAGCTTGCGGGGCTGAAAAAGACCGATGTGGACTGGAATGCCAGATCCGTGCATCTGTTCGGCAAGGGCAAGAAGCACCGGACAAGCTACATCAATGCCAGGGCGGAAGTGAGCCTGAAGGCCTATCTGGAGGCCCGTGAGGATGACTGCGAATACCTGTTCTGCTCTGAGCGCAAGCCCTACCGAGGGTTAAAGCGGGAGGCAATCGAGAAGGTAGTCCGTGGAATCTCCGGCCGGTCTGCCGATAAGACCCAGAAGCGGGTGACCCCGCACATCCTCCGGCACACCACTGCCACTACGGCGCTCCGGAGCGGAATGCCCATTGAGGATATCAGCCGTCTGCTCGGCCATGAGAAAATCGACACCACCATGATCTATGCCCACACCAGTGCGGAGTCGGTTCAGGCAGGGCACCGGAAACACATTGTATAAAAAGGAGATTGGAATATGTTGAGTAACAAAGTCAAAGAGACGCTGATCATCGGGATTATCGCCGAATCCAAAGCACAGCCGGCGACCAAGAAAGAGCTGATCGATTATGTCAGGAGCCATGATGATGCCGCTGTCCGGGCGAGCTATCGCCTTGGCCAGATGGATACAAAGGAGAGCGCTGTCCATGCGCTGAAAGAGGGGGCAAATGTGGGGAGGACTTCCCATCATTGCGCCATGATGAAGGCCGTGGACATTGTGGAAGGCCTAAAGGTGATCTGATGGCCATCTATTGTAAAGGAAAAGGTGCGGTCTGCAATTTGGCCTGCACCAATGAGGCTTGCGAGCACTACGACGGCACCGGTGCGATGTGCCTCCCAACCGTGGCGGATGCGATCCGATCCATGAGCGACAGTGATCTGGTCGATAAAATCGAAGATCTTCTGCCAAATCTGATGGAGGCGGGAGACAATTCCCTTGCTGAGGCCATCTGTGATACGCAGGGAGAATGCGACAAGGATGGAAATTGCACCAAGCAGCGTCACCGAGCCTGTATTCTGCGCTTCCTTCATAAGCCTGCCGAGCTTCTGGAGGATCTCGCGTAATGGGAGGCTTGCACTATGAGAGCATTTCTGACCTGCCACCGCAGATGCGCCAACAGGTGGAGGGCAAGATCCTGGAGAAGGCTGTGCCCGTCCCCGTGGCGGGTCCTTCTCAGAAGAAAGCGCAGAAATACCGAAATGAGCCGGTGAATCTCAGCGGAATTCACTTCGATTCCAAAAAGGAGGCTCGAAGGTATCAGGCCCTGATGGATGCTGTCCGGGAAGGTGTTATTTATGATCTTCGCCTGCAGCATAATTTCACCCTCATTGAGGGATACACAACCCCGGATGGAGAGAGAATCCAGCCGGAAAAATATGTGGCGGATTTTACATATCGAATCACAGACCCATTTTACGGGATACCGACCGCTGTTTCCATTGATGACCTGGAATACTGGAGAAGGGCTTTGACCAGAAATGAAAACGGAGGGCTCATTATTGAAGATGTGAAGTCCAAAGCGACACGGACCCAGGTCTACATTAACAAATATAAGATGATGGCCGATCGTGGCTATACCATCCGGGAGGTGTAAAGGTGCAGGTTGGAGAGGAATATATCGTAAGGCCTGAATTGGCCATTTCGACGAAAACCAATGCAAAACCGTCCATGAGAGGGACTGTGGTGTGGGTTCATCCGAAGCTGCGGTTCGCGGTTCTGGAATTTGAGGGCATTCATGGGAAACCCCGCGAATGCTTCTATCCCAATGAACTGACAGCCAAAAACCGAGTCCAGAAGAAACGGAGGCGTTGATATGAAAATAATATGTTCTTTTGAGGAATTTACCTCACTGGTCCGTGAGTGCCAGAAGACGATCGATAAGAGTAACTGCCTGGGCTGCGCATTGTTTCCTGTCTGCGGAGATTCTCACCTGGAAGATGAGGTGGAGATCATTGTTCAGGAGGATAGAGAATGACATTCTATGATATTACCGTTTTCTACATCGATGGTACCAAGGAGGAATACTGCGGCAGTTATCAGGTCCATGAGGGCCGACTCCGTATCTATACCCAGCATGACGGGGTGGTCAAGATCCCGTTTACGTCGATTAAGAAATACATCATCAAGTGACGCAGTTTGCGCCGTGGCACCGGGCCTCACCGGTGCTATGTCGGAGCCTGTGACAGGGCATGTTTTGAAATCGCTTCGGCGATTTTTGAAAACTTGGTAGGTGCCTAAGTTTAGAACCATGCGTGTTCAGAAGGAGAGAGCGGGATGAAAAAAGAAGGATACTGGGTGATCCGCACCTATAAGGCGGGCAGGATCGGAGAGAAGATCAAATACTGGGTGCCTGGCAAGAGACCATCCCGCTCTCTTAGAAGGATTAAGTCAGATATCAAGAAACAGCAGCAGAATGAGAGTGATGCCATCAAACATGTGGCTAGGCTAATCAATGAGAACTTCCTGGGGGGAGATGCCTTTGATGCGCTGACCTATTCAGATGACGCATTGGATAAACTGGCTGGGAAGCTGCCGCCTATCAAGGACCCGGAAGAGAGAATGGCTGCCCTCTACAAACTGGCAGAACATGAGTTGGAACTCTATATCCGTAGATGCCGCAATGCCTGCAAGAAAGCCGGAATTGAATTCAAGTACATAGCCATCACATCGGATATGGACGGTGAGACAGGAGAGAGAGTTCGAATTCATCACCACATTATAGCGAATAGAGAGGTTCGGGGAATTATCCGGGAACTGTGGCTACACGGAACAATCGAAAAAGATGCTGTTTGGCATGAGGATGATCATTTTGGTTTGGCCAAGTATCTGATGGATCAGGTACGGAGAATACCGGATGCTAAGAAATACAAGCGCTCCAGAAACCTAATAGTTCCGGAGCCAAAAGATCGCATTGCTCTGGGTGGAAAAGAAGTTCAGCCCCCCAGAGGAGCCTCGATGATTTACCGTGGAGAATTTATCCCCGGCCGTCCGCAATACATACGTTACATCCTGCCAGTAGAAAAGAAATCTGGTGGCGGGCCTGATCCTGACAGAACAGACCAAGGAGGTGCAGCATGAGTAAACCAAGATATATTTGGTGGGGATTTGCACGTAAGATGATTCGCGCATATCCAGATCTGAAAGAAGCATGGAAGGATCTGCACAGCCAGTCTATGACTGCGGATTATTCCGGCATGCCAAAGGGAGGAAGCGCAGGACGGACTGTCGAATCCATTGCGCTGCGTCAGCTGCCACCGGATGATCAGAAAGTATATGATGCAGTATCAAAGGCTGTAGAAATAACAAAACGGCGGCCTGATGGAAGTGACCGTATTTCTTTGATCCGTTATGTGTACTGGCATAAGAAACAACACACGGTAAAGGATGCTGCACTTCAAGTGCCGGTATCAGAAAGAACAGCGGAAAGATGGCATAGTGAATTCGTGAGACTGGTCGGTAAATGCTATGGGTTTGCTATTGTTGGCGGTTCTGAGCCAAATACATGTGCTAAAATCGAAAGCATGAAGGATTATTAAGGGAGAAGAACCATGGCAACGAAACGAAATCGCCCAGATAAGGACGGAACACACCGACTGGCATTTGAGCGGAATAAGAAAAAGGTCATGGCGACACAAACTGTTTGCGGTATATGCGGAAAACCAGTAGACAAAGATCTTCGATACCCGCATCCGCTGTCAGCTTGTATTGATCATATTATCCCTGTGGCAAAAGGTGGACACCCCAGCGACCTGGATAATCTGCAGCTGGCTCATTGGACTTGTAACAGACAAAAATCTGACAAGCTCCTCAGACGTCATAGAAAGGCCGAGGAGGACGAGACGTTATCCAACCGCATTTTGCCACAATCAAGGGATTGGTCGTCTTACAAGTCCAGCTAAGGGGGCGTATCCCCCTCCCGGGGCCTCTTCTGACC
>JAZNFJ010000138.1:0-3606 GCA_045589035.1 Candidatus Avilachnospira sp.
GGCGGTTTTCTGCATCTCCCGCCTTGCTCCCGGTGATCCGCTCATGAGCTACTACGGCGAACGGGTGGAGAAAATGAGTGTGGAAGAAAAGTTGGAAGCCCGGGAAAAGCTGGGGCTGAACGATCCCATCCACATCCAGTACATCCGCTGGGCAGAAAATGCCCTCAAGGGCGACTTCGGCATCTCCTACAAATACAAGCAGGATGTGCTGGAGGTCATCGGAAGCCGAATTGGCTTTACGCTGATTTTGGGCGGTATTGGCTTTGTGCTGACGTTCCTCGGCGCACTGGGTCTTGGCATTTTGTGTGCATGGTATGAAGACCGCTGGCCGGACAGGCTGCTCTGCAAAGGCGGCACCATCCTCAGCTGCATCCCGGAATTCTGGCTGTCTCTGATCCTCATTCTGGTCTTTGCCGTCACCCTCCACTGGCTGCCCAGTTCCGGTGCTTACGACATCGGCAAAAAGGCAGATATCCTCAACCGCTTGGAACATCTGATTTTGCCTTTGGCTGTGGTGGTGCTGCAGCACCTTTGGTACTATGCCTATATGATCCGCAACAAACTGCTGGAGGAAACCCGCGCCGACTATGTGCTTCTGGGCAAATCCAAGGGCCTTTCCAAAAAGCAGATCCTCTTCGGCCATTGCCTGCGGAATATCCTGCCCTCCTATATCAGCCTTATGGCCATTTCCGTGCCCCACATCATCGGTGGCACTTACATCGTGGAAACGGTCTTCAGCTACCCCGGTATCGGCGCTCTTTCCTACGAAAGCGCCCGTTACCACGACTATAACCTGCTGATGATTCTTTGCTTGATGACGGGTATTCTGGTGATTTTCTGCAACCTCATCGGTCAGATCATCAACGAAAAGATTGACCCCCGCATCAAAGCCACAGAAGTGGTGGAAACGACGGAGGTGACAGGTATATGACGGAAAAAGAACGGTTTACCCTCGTGGGTATCCGCCCGGAAGCACCTGCACCTGCGAAAAAGGCAAAGAGATTTGCAGGTTTCCCGTGGGTTTCCGTGATCCTGCTGGCGATCATCGTCCTGTGCTGTCTGTTTGCAGAGCTGCTGATGACCAAAAATCCCGCTTACATGGATCTGGTCAACTGCAATGTCGCTCCCAACCGGGAATTTCTCTTCGGCACCGACACCCTCGGCCGTGACATCTTCTCCGGCATCTGGCATGGCGGCAGAATTTCCATCACCATCGGCTTTCTGGCAACGGTGATTTCCACTTTTATTGCCGTGGTCTACGGCTCTCTCAGCGGCATTGCTCCCCAGTGGGTGGACACCCTGATGATGCGCTTTACGGAGATTTTCCTCAGTGTGCCGGGTCTGCTTCTGGTGCTGTTTCTGCAGGCCATTCTGGGCTCAGCCAATACGCTGACCCTCTCCATGGTCATCGGCCTTACCAGCTGGCCGAGCATTGCCAAGGTCGTCCGCACAGAAGTGCGGCAGATTCGGAACAGCGAATATGTGGTGGCATCCAAGTGTATGGGCGGCGGCTTTTTCCATGTGTTGCGCAAGCACCTTGCCCCCAACTTCATCGCATCCATCATGTTCATGGTGGTCATGAATGTCCGGGGTGCCATTGCTTCGGAATCCACCCTCAGTTTTATAGGCATGGGTCTTCCGCTGGAGATCATCTCCTGGGGCAGTATGCTATCCTTGGCGGAAAAGGCCCTCATGACCAAAAGCTGGTGGATCATCGTCATCCCCGGCACATTTCTGGTGGTACTGCTCCTTTGCCTGACCAACATCGGCAACTGGCTGCGCAAAACCGCCAACCGAAAAGAGAGTCATTTCTAAAAGCAAAAAGGACATCCCGATTGGGATGTCCTTTTTGGTACGCCCGACACGTTCGTTTGCATTTTGCTGTGAAGTATCGGCTATCGCCGATGTGAAGTTGTGGTCATACCACAGTGAAGTTTTTTACTTCGCAAAAAATGAAGTAAAGTTTGCCCACTTTGCCGAAGGCAAAACTTCACTACGAAGTAACTTCACTGCCGGACGGCAACTTCACTTGCCCGAATGGGCAAACTTAACTGAAAAAACGGCAGGTCGAAACCTGCCGTTTTTTCTGGTACGCCCGACACGATTCGAACGTGCGACCTACAGAGTCGGAGTCTGTCACTCTATCCAGCTGAGCTACGAGCGCATATGCAATTTAGCCCGTTGATTATAACAAAATTTCCGTTCTTTGTAAAGAGAAAAATGTCATAAGGCTTGTGTTTCGGAAATTTATGTGTTACCATAGGAAAAAGCACTTTTCTGTTGAGGAGGCCGTATTTATGGCTGATTTTACCAAGTTTCGTACCTCCATGGGAGGTTTTAAGCGGTCTGATGTGACCAACTATATCGAGAGTCTTTGTGCCGAGCATACAAAGACCCTGAAAAAGCTGGAGGAAGAGAATGCCGATCTTGCCGATCGTCTGTCCGCTTCTGAAGCGCAGCTGAAAGAGCAGTCCTCCGCGGTAGAAGACCTGCGCCAGCAGCTGCGGGAAACGGAAATGTCCCTTTCTTCCACCGAAACCGCCCTCAATGAGGCCATGGAAATGCTGGAGGAGCAGCAGGCTGCCGAGCCTTCTCCCGACTATGTTGCCATGGAGCTGGAATCCTACCGCCGTGCGGAAGCAACGGAGCGTCTGGCATCCGAGCGCGCCATGCGCCTACGCCAGAAGATGGACGATCTGCTGGACAGCGTTTCTTCCCGCTATGAGCAGTCCGGTCAGGAAATTCAGGTGCTCTCTGAAGACCTGCGGAACAATCTCCAGCGGCTGCAGGAAACCATCGCCGAACTGGAACTGGTCTTTCACGAAACCACCGACAGCTTCGACAATCTGGACGACGAGGAACTGCCCGCGCCTGTGATCCACGCTGTGGTATAATGGAAACAACGATCCCCTCTTGCCATGCAAGAGGGGATTTTTCTGCTTAAAAATACAATTCCTCTGCCAGATTGCCGTAGGTATACCAGCAGACAGCCTTTTTCATCATCTCCTCCGGGATGCCGAAATACTCTGCCAGATCCCACAGGTTCACCCGACCCATGGCAACGGCATCGTCCAGTTCTTCCTCTGTCACCAGCTGACAGATGGCCCATTTGTCGGCCTTGTTCTCCTGCTTCTGCCGGTTGTCAAACTCCGAAAACCGGTTGTAGAAAGCGCCTGTTGCACAATGCCCCAACTCATGGGCCAGCTTTGCCCGCTCATCGTTTTCACCGGTCAGTTTTCCGGGATCAATGGCAACATAGCACCGCCCTGCCCCATCCATCAAAGAGAGGGCCTGCCGGGATCTCAGCGGGAAACGATCCACCGCAATATTCTCTTGTTCTGCGTAGCGGTAGAGTTCCTGCAAGGGCTTCATTGTTTTTCTTTTTTCCTTTCACGCACAAATTCCGCGTAACGGCGAACATCCGCCAGATCCTCATCGCTGACATCAGCGCAGTCCCCCCAAAGGGCAAACTTCAGTTCTTCGTCACTCCATTGGCGTCCGCTTTCGGCGGGCGCTTTTTCCTTTTCCAGACCAAGGAGATAGTCCACGGACACACCGAAAAAGTCGGCGATCTTCACCAGCAGCTCCTGCTTGGGGGCCGTGCCG
>JAZNFJ010000139.1:0-5034 GCA_045589035.1 Candidatus Avilachnospira sp.
GGCGGAATTTCGCCGGGATGTGATCGTACCTTTTGAGCAGGTCTATCAGTCCGGTGGTACACCCAACCCCTGTATTTTCTGCAATAAAACACTCAAATTTGGAAAGTTTCTGGAAGAAGCCATGACTTTGGGCTATGATGCCATTGCCACCGGCCACTACGCCCGTATCCGGCAGGAAAACGGCAGATACCTGCTCTATACTGCCAGGGACAAAACCAAGGACCAGACCTATATGCTCTATCACTTGAGCCAGCAACAGCTTGCCAAAGTGCAGCTGCCCATGGGCGAATTTACCAAGGAGGAGGCCAGAGCCAAAGCTATGGAGGCGGGACTTCCCGTGGCTTTCAAGCATGACAGTCAGGACATCTGCTTCATCCCCGACGGAGATTATCTCAAATTTCTTCTGGAAGACGGCATTGTGCCCCAGAAGGGCAATTTCATCGGTCCCAAGGGCGAAAATCTCGGCCCCCACAAGGGTCTGGAAGCCTACACCATGGGCCAGAGGAGAGGTCTGGATGTGGCCTACGGCAGCCGGATTTATGTGGTGGGCAAGCAGGGGACCGATGTGCTGCTGGGCGAGAACGAAAAACTGTTCTCCACCCGGGTTTTGGTGGAGGATGTAAACTTCATCCCCTTTGACCGGCTGGATGCCCCCATCCGCGCCCAGGCCAAGCTGCGGTACACCCCCAAGGGTGCCGACTGCACCATTTTCCCCACCGAAACCGGTGTAGTACTGGAATTTGACCAGCCCCAGAGAGCCGTGACTCCCGGGCAGGCCGCTGTGTTCTACGACGGTGATCTGCTCCTCGGCGGCGGTACGATTATTGGATAAGAAAAAACTCCCCAATGGGGAGTTTTTTCTTATCCCGGTGTGGAAATTTCCATATATCCCCATCCGTTGCCATAGAAGCGAATCACATATTGCTTTTCATCATAGCCATGAGGTCCATAGGGTTCCGGGAAGCCAATCCAAAGCCATACCATATCGCTTTCCACGGAAACATCCTTCACATACAGGCCTTCGATATCTTCATTGGGCGCAATAAAGGTCTCCAAAATCCACTGCTGGTCGCCTCTTTCAAAGGCATCCTGCACATCCTGTGCCGTATAGAGTCCGAAGCGAATACAGCTGCCTTCAGCCTGCGTTTCCGACTCAGCAGGTGCTTCCTCCACCTCGGCTTCTTCCATAGGTGCTTCTTCTGTTTTGTATTCGTGGTCTTCCGCAATGGATTCCTCCACCACACAATCTGCCACAGGCGATTCCATGGGGGCTTCGGCCTCGCTCTTTTCCATGGATGCACCGCAGCCCATGGGGAAATAGGGCAATGCCAGCACACTCAGACTGACCACCAGCACCAGACAGGCCGCCAGAGAGGCCCACTTTTTCCATTGACTGTGGAACTTCTTATGCTCCGCCATATGCAGCAGGTCTTCGCCCACATCGCCCAGCGCCCGGAGCAGATCTTCCTTTTTCATACAGCCACACCTGCCTTCTCCAGATAAGTCTTCAGCTTCTGACGGGTGCGGTACAGGCAGGATTTCACACTACCCTCCGCCATTTTGTACCGCTTGGCAATATCCGCCGTACTGTCCACATACCAGTATCGCCGCAGGAACACGCAGCAATCCCGTTCCGGCAGATCCCGCAGAAACCGATCCAGCAGGCGGCTCAGTTCTTTCAGTGCCAGTTCCTCTTCCACATCTTCACCGGAAGAAATGCACTGCCCCAATTCTTCCAATGCCACCGGCAGCTGTCCGCTGCCCCGCTTAACCGCGTGGCTCAGTTTATAGCGATCCAGAGAGAGATTGCGGGTGATCTTTCCCAGAAATGCCGAAAGGATATTGGGCCTTTGGGGCGGCATGGCATTCCATGCCCGGAGCCATGTGTCATTGACGCACTCATCGGAATCCTCCCGGTTCTGGAGGATATTAAAGGCAATGCTGTGGCAGTAACTTCCGTATTTGCAGTCGGTTTCTTCCAATGCTTTTTCATCTCTTGCCCAGTACAGGGCAATGATTCCGTTATCATCCAAGGCTTCTCACTCCTTCTATGAGTAAAGACGACAAATTTTCCCATTGGTTCTTATTACCTTCATTATAACACCAAACCCCCGGGGCTGCAATGTCCCGGGGGTTACGGTTATCGATAGCAAATATGCTGCAGAAGATCCTTGGTGATCTGCCACAAAGTACGACGGGGTACATTCTGTGGTGCAACCAGCGGGATGGAGGCCAGCAGTTCCCCGTTGGATTTGACCGTCAGTGTTCCCAGCCGCTGGCCTGCCTCCACCGGGGCGGTGACACCCTCCGCCACCTCCACCTGTGTGGTAATGCCGTTTTTCTTGCTCTTTTCGATGAGCAAGGGCGCATTATCCTCCGGCACAGGCGCGATCTCCTGTTCCATACCCAGCGTCACAGGCACAGGGGGAATGTCCTCTCCCGGCTCCGGCTGCAGCAGAGTATAGTTGGCAAAGCCATAGTCCATCAGCTGCTTTGCCGACTGAAACCGCTCGGCAGAACTGGAGCAATGGAGCACCACCGCCACATATTCCACCCCACCCCGCATGGCAGAGGCGGAAAGGCAGTGCCCGGCAGAGGAGGTATAACCGGTTTTCAGCCCTGTGGTACCCTGATAAAACCGCACCAGCTTGTTGGTGTTGGACAGCCCAAACTCACCGTTTCGAACCGTATCCATCCAGATGGTGGTATACTTGCGGATATCATCATGCTTCAGCAGTTCCCGGGACATGACCGCAATATCATGGGCAGAGGTCAGATGCTCCGATGCATTGGCATCGTCATCAAGGCCCGTACAGTTGACGAAATAGGTATCTGCCATGCCCAGTTCCGCCGCACGGCTGTTCATCATGGCTACAAAGGCCGATTCCGACCCGGCAATATGTTCTGCCAGAGCCGTGGCACAATCGTTGGCGGAGGACACCACCACCGATTTGAGCATCTCATCCATGGTCATCTGCTCCCCGGCTTCCAGATAGACCTGACTGCCGCCCTTGTTGGCGGCAAATTCCGAAGCCACCACCGTATCATCCCAGCTGATTCTGCCGTTTTCCAGAGCTTCCATAACCAAAAGCAAGGTCATGACCTTGGTGACCGAGGCAGGCGCCAGCCGTTCATGGGCATTCTTTTCATAGAGGACTGTTCCCGTTGCCGCTTCCATCAAAATGGCAGACGGCGCAGCCACCTCCAGTTCCGCCGCCTGCACCCATGGAGTCAGACACAGCAGCACCAAAATCAGACAAACCGTTCGTTTCCACATAGTTTTCACCCTTCCATCCGCTTTGTACAAGGGTATGAGGGTTGTCTTTCCAAAATTCCTCCCCTGTACTTTCTGCGGTTTCTGCGTTATAATGAAATAGGTGATACTATGAAATATGCCATTTACACCTTGGGCTGCAAGGTCAATCAATATGAAACACAGGCCATGGAGCAAATTCTCTCCGGACGCGGTCATGAACAGGGTTCTTTCGATGAACGATGCGACTGCTATATCATCAACACCTGCACCGTCACAGCCGTTTCCGACAAGAAATCCCGGAATATCATCCGCCGGGTGCGGAAGCTGAACGAGCATGCCGTCATCGGTGTTTGCGGCTGTTATGCGCAGGTAGATCCGGATGCGGTCACGGCTCTGGATGTGGATGTGGTGGTGGGCACCAGCGGCAGAGAGGAATTCTTGCGTCAGCTGGAACAGGCCGCCCAGGAAAAGACCCGCTATACCTGCGTGGATGATGCCCTGCGCCGCCGGGAATTTGAAGTCCTGCCCGCTGGCGGTATGGCTGCCCGCACCCGCGCCCTGATTAAAGTGCAGGACGGCTGCTGTAATTTCTGCACCTACTGCATCATCCCCTATGCCAGAGGTCCCATCCGTTCCCTGCCCCTGCAGACAGCCTTGGAGCAAGCCGTCCAATGTGCCGAAGCCGGTTACAAGGAGCTGGTCATCACCGGCATTGAGATCTCCTCCTGGGGTGTGGATTTTAAGGACGGCAGCAAGCTGCAGGATCTACTCTCCGCATTGTGCGAAGCCGTGCCCCAGTGCCGCATCCGTCTTGGCTCTCTGGAACCCCGGACGGTGGATGAGGATTTCTGCCGCACCCTTGCCAAATATTCCAATCTCTGCCCTCAGTTCCATCTGAGCCTCCAGAGCGGCAGCGATTCGGTCCTGAAGCGGATGAAGCGGAAATACGATACGGCAAGGTATCTGGAAAGTGTCCGGCTGCTGAACGAGTATTTCCCCCATTGCGCCATTACCACAGACCTGATCGTAGCATTCCCCGGCGAAACGGAGGAAGAATTTGCCGAAAGTCTGGACTTTATGAAACAATGCCGGTTTGCCATGGTCCATGTGTTCCCCTACTCCCGCCGGGAAGGCACGCCCGCTGCCAAAATGCCCGGTCAACACCCCAATACTGTAAAAGAAGCCCGCTCCGCTGCAGCAGCGCAGGTAGCAGCCGAACTGGAAACGGAATATCTGGAAGCCATGATCGGCAGCGGTGTTCCTGTCCTGTTTGAGCAGGTGGAACATGGGCTGTTCACCGGTCACGCACCCAATTATGTGAAGGTCTATGCCGATGGTAAGGATCTGCAGAATATCGTCAAACAAGTAAAAATCACCGGTCTGTTCCGGGACGGTGTGGTGGGAGAAATTTCCTAATATTTTTTGAAAATAAGTGTTGACAAATCTCGCGTCTGTCGCTATAATGATACTCGCCCTGCAGAACTGGGCGCGTAAATGGCGGCATAGCTCAGTTGGTAGAGCATTCGGTTCATACCCGGAGTGTCATCTGTTCAAGTCAGATTGCCGCTACCAGGCCCGTTGGTCAAGCGGTTAAGACACCGCCCTTTCACGGCGGTAACATGGGTTCGATTCCCGTACGGGTCACCAAAAAGGAAAGGTCACACGAAAGTGTTACCTTTTTCTTTTTGTTTATCCGTATACCAAAGCGAACCCATCGGGTTCGAATACAAGCTTTTTCCTGCCGAAAGGCAGGCTGCTGTGCTTGCACAGCAAGCTTT
>JAZNFJ010000140.1:0-12282 GCA_045589035.1 Candidatus Avilachnospira sp.
GCAGTGATGCCGGAGCCTATCGGGTGTTCCACGGTCAGGCGGTATTTGATGAATATGAATTGTTAAAGGCCTGCATTGGAGAAAGAACCGATGAAATGCTAAACCATGGCGAAGCGGAAATCCGAAAAAAATTCTGAAAAATGCCCCCTCACAACTGTGAGGGGGCTATATTTTATTCTTCTGTTTCGGGAACTTCTACGATCTCTGCTTCCACAGTTTCCACGAAGTCATCTTCAGTGACTTCAATGATCTCACCGTCAGCATCCATGTCAACATGCTGGGATTTCAGTTCGTCGATGTAGTCTCGCAGATCAGCGATGGACTGTTTGGCTTCATCGATCTGCTGGCACCAAGGCAGATATTCAGCCTCGTCCAGTTCCTCGCCAACCACATAATCGCGGTAGTACAGCTTGCCCAGTTCCTGCTGTGCTTTCTTGATCTTGTCCTCCAAAGAGCGGATAGATACAGTGGACTTTGCGATTTCAGCCAGCTGCTTGGTCTTTTTGGCGGCAGCCTGTGCAGCCTCAGCAGCTTTTTCGCGGATGGTATCGAGATTGTCGAACAATGCCATGGTATAATCTCCTTTCGCAGGTCGTTTTTTCTTATTATAGCATACTTATGGAGAAAAACAATGAAAAATGTTAAGTTTCCTTCGGTTCTTCCTCTGCAGCCTGCAGTTTATTCACATGCAGCTGCTTGGCATCGGGTTTCTTTACACTCAGAATGTAGATCATCACACCAATGGCTGCCACAGCGGATACGGCTGCCAGCAGCTGACTGACGCGAATGCCGGTATTGCCGATGTACAGACTGTCCGTCCGGAGTCCCTCGATCCAAGCCCGGCCCAATCCATACCATGCCACATATCCGATAAAGACCTGCCCGTCAAATTTCCGCTTTTTGCTGAGAAAATGGAGCAGAACAAAGCCGACCAGATTCCAAAGTGACTCGTACAGGAACGTGGGGTGGTAGTAGGTGACAGTGCCAGCACTGTTTTCCAATCCCATTTTGAGAAAGGAATCAGTCATAGCGCCATGAGCTTCCCGGTTGATAAAGTTGCCCCAACGGCCAATCATCTGCCCGATCAGCAGTCCCAACGCGCCAATATCCATCAGCGGCAGCAGTGGCACTTTCTTGACTTTGCAGAACAAAACAGCTGCAATAATGGAGCCGATAACAGCGCCGTAGATGGCGATGCCGCCTTCCCAGATATAGAGTACGGAAATGGGGTTATCTTTGTACTGATCCCACTCAAAGGCACAGTAGTACAGTCTTGCACAGATAACGGCGGCGGGAACTGCCACAAAAATGAAGTCCAGAATATTGTCCTGGGTCAAGCCAAACTGGTCAACCCGCCGCATGGCATAAATCACAGCCAGAGCAAAGCCCAAAGCAATGATGATGCCGTACCAGTAGATATCCTTTCCAAAGACGGAAAAAGCAACCCGGCTGGGATTGAATGCGATCCCCAGATTGGGGAAAGAAATGGTTTCCATACAATACCTCCTCAGGAATTAGGCCGAATGACCGATATGGCACACCGGCTTTCGCAGACGGTTCTGGAGAGAAACTCTGCCACCTGTTCCATTGTAATCTCGCGGAAAAGATCCGGGAAAGCCATGCAATCGGCACCTTCAAAGTAACAGGCACACATCCGGTAAGTGATACCGGAGAAACTGTCCAGGTTACGGATGCGACGACCAAGGGCAGATCGCTTTAACCGCAGGAATAAATCGGGATCCAGTCCATCTCGCTGCAGCCTATGAGCCTCTTCCAGAATGGCTTTTAGAACTGCATCCGGATCTCGGCTGTCGCCGCTGGCAGAGAGCAGGGAAGCACCCTTGATCCCTTCGTAGCCTGCGGAAAAACCGGAGTCGATCAAATTGTCTTCGTAAAGCTTTGTATAAAGCACAGAAGACTCGCCCATCAGAATCTCCGCAGCCAATTCGCCGATGATCTCCTGCCATATGGCATCTTCGCCGGAAAGGGCGGGCTCTGTCTTAAAACCAAGGGAGAACATGGGCATGGAGATCTCCATGCTTTTTTCCGTTTTTGCCGTATGAGGGGCCATAGTTTCCTGTAAACCGTAATCTCGTTTGGGTGCTGCATGACCTTTGGGAATGACCTCAGCGGCCAGATCAAAGACCATCTGCGGATCTACATCACCCACCACACAGAGCACCATATTATCGGCAGTGTAGAAGGCGTGATAGCATTGATAAAGGGTTTCTTCAGTGATTTCCTGAATGCTCTCCACCGTACCGGCAATGGGGTTTCGAATGGGGTGGTGGGCATACATGGCTGCAAAGAGATTTTCATACACACAGCTGTCGGCACTGTCTTCATACATGCGGATTTCCTGTGCGATGATACCTCTCTCTTTTTCCACACTCTCTTTGGTAAAGTAAGGGGTGGAAACGAATTCCAGCAAAATTCTCAAGTTTTCCTGTACATGGTCGGTGCACGACACATAATATGCAGTCATATCGTAACTGGTAAAGGCGTTGGGACTGCCGCCAAACTCCGAAAACATCTGCATGGCATTGCCGTCTGGCATATCGAACATCTTATGCTCCAGATAGTGGGCCACACCTTCCGGTGTAACGTAATCAACACCATCCAGAGAAAAATGGGTGTCCATAGAACCGTAATTGACCGCCAAAAAGGCATGGGTCTTGGTGAAACCGTCCTTTGGAATGACCTGTACAGTCAGACCGTTATCCAGTTTTTCTTCATATACCCGTTCACCCAGATGGGGATAAGCTTTTAAGATCATGGGTTCACTCCATCAAGAAAATATACAGTATCCAGTGTCAAGGTGTTGGCAGCTGCCACTACTTCGTCCAAGGTAACGGACTGAAGTCGTTCTGCCAGATCATCCATGGTGCCCGTAAGTCCGGCAAGGGACTGACCGATGGCATAGTCATCCAGTGCGCCTGGGCTGTCGTTTCCGGTTTTTAAGCCGGAAATCAGATAAGCACGGGCGGATTCCAGTTCCTGATCGGTGATCTCACCTTGTCTGCAAAGATTCAGCTGGTGGAGAATACCCTCCAGTGCAACTTCATAGTCGGCGGAATCAATGCCGCTGCTTACAATCATAGTACCCTTGAACTTGTCTGTAGAAGAGTTGGCATAATAGCACAGGGACTGCTCCTCGCGAATCTGCAGAAACAGTTTGCTGGTCATACCACCGCCATAGACAGCATTCAAAAGCATCAGGGCAGGGTATCTGGGATCGTTGACGGTGATATCCGTCCGAAAACCAATGGTCAGTTTTCCCTGCGTTACATCCATGGACTCACGGATATATTGGGCTTCTCTGATGGGTTTTACGATGGTGGTTTTCGGCTTTGGCTGTACCTGCCGCTGCGGCAGACACTTCAGCAGCTGCTCCATGGCAGCGACTACGGCTTCTTTGGGTTGCTGCCCAAGATAAAACAACTCAATAGGTGCGGTGTACAAAAGATGCTGCCAACGCTCCAAGAGCGTTTTTCCGGTCAGACCGTTCAGAGTGTCCTTTTCCCCCAGTCTGGGAACGGCATAGGCTTCTCCTTTACACATGTTTTCCAGCAGCCGGTTGATGGCCCAGGAACGTTTATCATTGATCCTGCTGTCGATGGTGTTGGAAAGGTTGAGAACTTCGCTGTCCACAAACTCCTGTACAAAGCCATCAGGTGCGCCACAGGGCTCAAACAGCAACTCCCGGATGAATTCCATCATCTGAGAGAAAACCGGCTCTCCTTCGGCATAGCGGTCCTCCAGAAAATCCGCATACAGTCCCACTGTCTGCACTTCGCCCTTTTTGCGGACCAATGTTCCTACGGTGGCACCGTAAAGTTCATCCAGCCGTGCGGAAATCTTACCCATATCCGGATAGGAACGGCAGCCCCGGAGTAGAACGCTGGGCAGCAGTGCATTGGGGGCAGCATCCTCTGCGGTCAGGGGGCATAATAAATTAAAGCTGAAGCAGCCGGTTTTGAAGCGGTCTGTGTGAAACAGGTTCAGCCAGACACCCGGCAGCAATTCCAAACGTTCAGTCAGCATATCAACATTCCTTTCGTTTCTTGATTATACAATAATTTCCCCAAAATGTAAAAGGAATTATCAAAGAATAGGCTTGTGCTTTTGGGTACTTTCATGTAAACTAATTGTAACTACTTTTAGATATGGAGATACCTATGCAGTGGCTTGAATTGACGATTAAAACATCCTCTTCCGGCATTGAAACTGTCGCCGAACGGCTAACGGTTCTGGGTTATGATAGCTTTATCATTGATGACCAGGCGGAATTTGAGGATTTTCTGGAACATAATAAGCAGTATTGGGACTATGTGGATGAAGACCTTGCGAAGAAGATGGAAGGTCTTTCTCAGATCCGACTGTATCTGGAGGATGGTCCCAATGTGATGGAAGCTGTCAGCGATCTGCGGGATCAGCTTCGCATTCTGAAGAATCAGCATCCCAATGAAGATCTGGGATCTTTGGAAGTGGGGCTGGAAAACCTGCAGGATGAAGACTGGGAGAATAACTGGAAGCAGTATTACCAGCCTCTGCCCGTTGGTGAGAAGCTGCTGGTCGTACCCATGTGGATGGACCCGGAGAACGAAGAGGGCAGACTGCCTGTTCGTCTGGATCCCGGTATGATCTTTGGTACGGGCAATCATGCTTCCACCCAGATGTGTATGATGGCGCTGGAGCAGGTGGTCCATGGCGGCGAAAAGGTCATCGACCTTGGCAGCGGCAGCGGCATTTTGTCCATTGCGGCACTGCTTTTGGGCGCAAAGACGGCTGTGGGTGTAGATATTGATCCCAAGGCTGAAAATATCGCCCGGGAAAATGCTGCCATCAACGGACTTCTGGAGGATCGCTTCACAGCTGTCACCGGAGATGTGATTTCTGACCGCGGAATGATGGAAAAGCTGGCAGGGGACGGATATGATATTGTCCTTGCCAATATTGTGGCAGATGTGATCATTCCCCTTGCGCCTGTAGTGCCGTACTTTGTCAGACCCAATGGTGTATTTATCTGTTCCGGCATTCTGGAACAGCGCCTGCAGGAAGTGAAGGATGCCATTGCGGCAGCCGGTCTTGAGATCCAGTCTGTGAATATGATCGAAGACTGGTGCCAGATCACAGCCCGACCCGGGCAGGGAGGCTGAGATCGTTGCGAGTTTTTTCCTATCGAAATAAACGTCTGATTCGAAAAGGTCTGATGATCAGCGGGTTGGTTCTGGCTTTGATTCTGCTGTTCGTTTTTTGCCGATTCGTCTATTTGCAGCGTTTTCTGGTTTACGGGGAAGATCAAGTCACTCTGGACTACGAAATGCAGCTGAATCCTGCGAGAAACCCGGAACAGCCCGCATCTGTTCCGTCCTTTTCTCTGGAGATTGTGGAGGACGATTCTCAGTCTGCTGCTTCTTTGGCAGAAGGGCCTCTGATGCCGCTGAAGGGCTACTATGTGACTACGTCCATGCTGCTGGATCTGCCTTCTGTGAAGGATGCGCTGGATAAAATGGAAGAACCTCCCGGGACACTGCTGTTTGAAATGAAGAGTGTCTACGGTAACTTCTATTACGATACCGATATTTCCGGCACCTATACATCCAGCGCGGATATTGAGGGGATTGAAGCACTCATTTCCCGCTATGCAAAGGACGGAAAAACCTATCTGGCAGCCAGAATCCCTGCCTTTACGGATAATAACTTTGCTCTGGATAATCAGTCCAGCGGGTTGCCGCTGAAGTCCGGCGCATTGTGGATGGATGATAATAACTGTTACTGGCTGGATCCTATGTCTGAGGATGTGCAGAGTTTTTTGGTATCCATGGCAATGGAACTGGCAGAAATGGGCTTTGATGAGATCGTCTTTGATGGCTTCCGGATGCCGGACAGCAAAAATATAGTCTACGATGCCGGCGACTGGACAAGAGAAGAAGCCACTGCTGAAGCTGCCAAGGCATTGAAGGGCGCATTGGGCGACCTGTCTGTGCGTGTCAGCTTCGGCTCGGAAAGCCCAATGGTTGCAGCATATACCGACCGTGTTTATCTGACCACAGATAACGGCAGCAAGGTTGCGGATATGGTGGCTGAGGTTGCCTCTTATCTGGAATATCCTGATGCCCAGATCGTGTTCCAGACAGCTTCCCGCGATACCCGCTTTGACGGATACGGAATCCTTCGTCCTCTGCTGGAGGGTGTCAGCGAAGAATAACAAAAAATGACCCACTGTCGGTGGGTCATTTTTTGTTTTACTGTATCCAGTAAAGGGTAGGAGCGGCTTCGGTTTGCAGCAGCTTGCTGACCGCATAAAGAATATTTGCCGCATCCAGTCGCGTCATAACATCCTCGGCGGTGTCCATGTTCAGATGGATATTGGCCTGAGAAAGTGCTGCCACGGCATCTTCCGCCCATACAGGCAGCATGGTGTCCCCAAAGGAGGAAACCTGCTTTGTGCCGGTGTTTTGCAGATGCAGCATATTCTGCAGCATGACAGCCGCTTCTGCCTTGGTCAGCTGTGTCATGGGAAGGAATAACAGCCCATCATCCGTCCGGGTGCCACTGATCATGCCACCGGCTAGGGCGGAAGTGATATAGGGCTGCATCCAGACAGGGGTATCTTCCTCATCGGCAAAACCGGAAGTCACAGTGCCGCTGGTTGTGTCAGCCTCTACAACCGCCATAGCCATGATTAAAAACTCACCGCGGCTGACGGGCTTATCCGGCTCAAAACACAGATTGCCGCCGATTCTGCTGCCTGTAAAGATACCTTGTTCTTTCAACCACATGGCGGCAAAGACATCGCTGTCGTTGGACAGATCGGCATAGACCTCCCGGTCAGTGGGCTTTTTGATCTCAATGGTAATTTTACCTTCGCCGGACACATTGCCAGCCTCGTCGGTGGCAGTGAAGGTAAAAGAATCCTTTCCAACCTTGTTTTCAAAAGGGGTGTAGGTGTAAGTGCCGTCCTCGTGGATTTCTACAGTCCCTCTCTTGGGTTCTGTGACAAGGGTGAAGGTCAGCTTACCGTTTTCTGCATCGGTGACGGGCAGGGTGCCGGTGTTGGAGATGTTCCGATAGGTTTCCAGTGTGCCGTTTTCAGCCACGGGTGCCTCGTTTTTCTTAGGGAGAATTGATAGTTTCAGTTCTTTTGCAGCGGTTACGGTGCCATTGGAAACGGTGTAGTAGCCAATGGCAGTGTCTTTGGCAGAAACGCAGTGGGTGGTCATGGTCAGTTCATTCAGCGCATCCATGGGAAGCGCATCGCCTGCACGCAGGACCCGGTTGCCATGATACACAGTGGCAACAGATGCCTTGGGCAGGGAAGTGAGGAAGATGCCCTCATCGGTTTCTGCAGAGGTAAAATCCTCGGCGGAAAAGCAGAACTGATCGGTGGGACTGACTGTGACAGACTTGGCGGATACACCGGTTGCCAGCAGAGCGACCAGCAGAATCGCAAGCACCACAGTATGTTTACGGTGATACAAAACAGTTACCTCCTTGTATTGGGTTCGGAGGTAGTGTTTGCGGTTTTTGCTTGTTTATTCCAAAAGAAAATCTCCGCGGCATTGCCGCGGAGAAAAAATTATGCTCTGGGACGGATGTATCGTGCGTTGGCATCGGGTGCAGGCCGCATATGAATACCGGAAACCACACCCATAGAGAGGAACATGGTGACAATGGAAGAACCACCGTAACTGATAAAGGGGAGGGTCAGACCGATGACCGGCAGGATGCCCAGACACATACCTACATTGATGATGATCTGGAACAGCAGCATGCCTGCAACACCGATACAGATAATGCGGTTCATATAGTTACCGGATTTGATACCGACATAGACGCATCGCAGGACGATAGCTGTGAGCAGAAGCAGTACGACGATGCAGCCCAGCATGCCCAACTCTTCTGCAATGGCGGAGAAGATAAAGTCTGTATGCTGTGCGCCCATGGCTTTGCCCTTGACCATGGTGCCTTCGTAAAGGCCCTGTCCGGAAATGCCGCCGTTCTGGATGTACCGAAGAGATCGCTCCGTCTGCCAGTAGGTATCGGGATCCAGAGAAGGGTTAAACAGAACGAGAATACGGTTCTTGTGATAGTCTTTGAGGAACGACCAGAGAATGGGTGCAGCGGCAGCGATGCCGCCAAGGGCTGCGGCAAACCAGACAAGATTCACGCCGCCAACAAAGAGCATGACCACAAAAATGAAAATGTAGGTCAGCGCGACACCCAGGTCAGAGGACAGATAAATAATCAGACCGAAGAAAAACGCGGTCAGCAGGGACATTTTGCCGATATTGATGGGTTTGGAAAGACTGTTCTGGTTGACCGACATGGTTTTGCCGAGAATGATGATGAAGAAGATCTTGCAGATCTCCGCAGGCTGCATATCAATGCCGATGACAGGTACGGAGAGCCAGCTTTTGTTGCCGGAGCCATTATCCTGACCCCAGAAAAACAGCATGCCGATGAACAGCAGACAGAACACGATCAGCAGTTCCCGTCGTTCTGCAATGATGTCCACGTCAATGAGAGTCAGAACGATGTAGATGATCACACCAAGGATCAAAGCGGCCGTCTGCACAGTGACATAACGACTGCTGCCCAGAGCCGCTGTGGCGCTGGAAATGACAACGATGCCGAAAATCGTGGTAACAACACAAAGCAGCAGCAGAACCATATCTGCTTTCTTTACAAAATCACGGATAGCCTGTCCGATAGATCGCATGACGCACCTCCTTTCTGACTCCGATTATTTTACCAGAATTTCGCGAGGATGTAAACACAAAGATGTTTTGCAAAACCAGGACATATGTGGTAAGATAAGAAAAAATCCGGAAAAGAGGAACATTATGCAGTATCTGACCCATGGGCCTGAGGAAACCGAGGCTTTGGGCGAAAAGCTGGCAGCATGTCTGCAGCCGGGAGATGTGATCGCCTACTTTGGGGATCTGGGTGCAGGCAAGACCGCATTTACCCGTGGGCTTGCTCGGGGACTTGGCATTGAAGTCCCTGTGACCAGCCCTACCTATACCATTGTCAACGAATATCTGCAGGGCAGAATGCCCCTGTTTCATTTTGATATGTACCGTCTGGAATCTGCCGATGATCTGTTTGATATCGGCTGGGAGGATTATCTGGAGCGTGGCGGTGTCTGCGCAGTGGAGTGGAGCGAGAATGTGGAAGAAGCGCTGGAAGGTGCCGTCCGTGTCCACATCAGCCGCCTGAATGATACAGACCGCCAGATTACCATAGAAGGAGGCCCGGCCCATGCTGATCTTAGCCTTTGAAACTTCTGCCAAGGCCGCCAGTGTTGCACTGGTGGAAGACGGATGGCTGGTAGCGGAATATCAGCAGAACAGCGGGCAGACCCATAGCCGTACACTGATGAAAATGGCAGAGGATCTGCTTCGGAACTGTGACCGGAAGCCGGAAGATGTCACCGCTGTTGCCTGCGCTGCCGGTCCCGGTAGCTTTACGGGTGTCCGGATCGGTGTATCTGCCGCCAAGGGTTTTGCCTGGGGGCTGGAATTGCCCTGTGTGGGTGTGTCTACCCTGGAAGGTATGGTTCGCGGCATTGCTGTTGCAGACGGTGTTTATTGTGCGGTCATGGACGCCAGAAGGAACCAGGTGTACACCGCTTTGTTCTCCGTGAAAGATGGAAATATCTGTCGGCTGACGGAGGATATGGCAATCTCCGTAGAAGAACTGGGAACTTTGCTGAAAAAGGAAGAAAACAATAAATTTCTGGTTGGAGATGGGGCTTTGCTGTGTTATAATAATCTGCGGAGCGAAGTTCCTGATCTGATCCTTCTGCCGGAGCATCTGCGGATGCAGAGGGCATCCGGAACGGCTATGGTGGCATGGGATCGGCTTTCTGCCGGAGAATGCCCCAATGGAGCGGAATTAATTCCCAATTATCTGCGCCTGAGTCAGGCGGAGCGGGAACGAATGAATAAAGAGAAAATGGAGTGAAACTGTAATGGCAAATGTTCATGTACTGGATCATCCGCTGCTTCAGCACAAGGTTTCCATCCTTCGCGATGAGAATACCGGTGTCAAGGAGTTCCGCGAGATCGTCGGTGAGATCGCAGCTCTGATGTGCTACGACGCTACCCGTAATCTCCCTACCAAGGAAGTTACGGTCAAGACCCCCATTGCCGAGGCTAAGGTCAAGGTTCTCGCCGGTAAGAAGCTGGCCATCGTGCCCATTCTTCGCGCCGGTCTGGGTATGGTGGATACCATCGTGGATCTGATTCCTTCTGCCAAGATCGGTCATATCGGCTTGTTCCGTGATCCCGAAACCCATGAGCCTGTGAAGTACTACTGCAAGATGCCCCCGGATATTGCCGAGCGCCATGTTTTTGTGGTGGATCCCATGCTGGCTACCGGCGGTTCTGCCTCCGATGCCATCACTTTCATTAAGGAATACGGCTGCAACAATATTACCCTGATGAACATCATTGCTGCTCCCGAGGGTGTGGCAAAGGTGCAGGCAGATCATCCCGATGTGGAGATCTTCGTGGCAGCTATGGATGAGAAACTCAACGATCATGCCTACATTGTTCCGGGCTTGGGCGATGCCGGCGATCGAATCTTTGGTACAAAGTGATAATTGACTTGTCCTTTGTAAATTTGTATACTACATGTGAGAAAACCGGGAGTTTTCTGCCCGAAACTTAATCTGGTAAATTTTTGGAAAGGAAGAAATCGACATGATCTATTCTACCGAAGTTCAGCATATGTGTCCCGTCGCTAAGGGCGCATATCACGGTCCTGCGCCCATTCCCGAAGAAGGCAAGTGGGTTCAGGCAAAGCAAATCAGCGACATTTCCGGCTTCACCCACGGTGTGGGCTGGTGCGCACCTCAGCAGGGCGCCTGCAAGCTGACTCTGAACGTCAAGGAAGGCATCATCGAAGAAGCTCTGGTTGAAACTCTGGGCTGCTCCGGTATGACCCACTCCGCAGCTATGGCTTCCGAGATCCTCATCGGCAAGACCATTCTGGAAGCACTGAACACCGACCTGGTGTGCGATGCTATCAACACCGCTATGCGCGAGCTGTTCCTGCAGATCGTCTACGGCCGTACCCAGTCTGCTTTCTCCGAAGACGGCCTGGCAGTCGGCGCCTCCCTGGAAGACCTTGGTAAGGGTCTGCGCTCTCAGGTTGGTACCATGTTCGCTACCAAGGAAAAGGGCCCCCGCTATCTGGAGATGGCAGAAGGCTATGTTACCCGCGTGGCTCTGAACAAGGACAACGAAATCACCGGCTACGAGTTCATCAATCTGGGCAAGATGATGGACTTCATCAAGAAGGGCGACGAGCCTGCTGAGGCTATGAAGAAGGCTCAGGGTCACTATGGTCAGTTCGAAAACGCTGCCAAGTACATCGACCCCCGTCACGAATAAGAGGAGGACAGGAAAATGGCTTTGTTTGAAAGTTACGAAAGAAGAATTGGCAAAATCAATGGTGTCCTCGCTCAGTACGGCATCGGCTCTGTGGAAGAGTGCCGTGAGATCTGCAAGGAAAAGGGCTTTGATCCCTACGAAACCGTTAAGGCTATCCAGCCCATCTGCTTCGAGAACGTTTGCTGGGCTTACTGCGTAGGCGCTGCCATCGCAATCAAGAAGGGCGTTAAGAACGCTTACGAAGCTGCCAAGGCTATCGGCGAAGGCCTGCAGGCTTTCTGCATCGACGGCTCCGTCGCTGAAGACCGTAAGGTCGGTATCGGCCACGGCAATCTGGGCGCTATGCTGCTGTCCGACGAGTCCAAGTGCTTCGCATTCCTGGCTGGCCACGAGTCCTTCGCTGCTGCTGAAGGCGCCATCGGTATCGCTCGCTCCGCCAACAAGGCCCGTAAGGAACCCCTGCGTGTTATCCTGAACGGCCTGGGCAAGGACGCTGCACAGATCATCTCCCGTATCAACGGCTTCACCTATGTGAAGACCCAGTTCGACTACTACACCGGCGAGCTGAAGATCGTTGAGCGCATCCCCTACTCCAAGGGCGAGCGTGCTGCCGTTAACTGCTACGGCTGTGACGATGTTCGCGAAGGCGTTGCTGTCATGCGCTACGAGGGTGTTGACGTTTCCATCACCGGTAACTCCACCAACCCCACCCGCTTCCAGCACCCCGTTGCAGGCACCTACAAAAAGTGGTGCCAGGAGAACGGCGTAGGCTACTTCTCCGTTGCCTCCGGCGGGGGGACCGGCCGTACCCTGCACCCCGATAACATGGCTGCAGGTCCCGCTTCCTACGGTATGACTGATACCATGGGCCGTATGC
>JAZNFJ010000141.1:0-27037 GCA_045589035.1 Candidatus Avilachnospira sp.
ATCATCATCCGGTCTGCAGTGGAAAGACCCATGCGGTCACCAATACACTTGCCGTTGTTGACCACATTGTAGTGGGTTAACATAACACCCTTGGGGAAACCGGTAGTACCGGAGGTGTACTGCATATTGCAGACATCGTCAGGGCGGACGGCTGCTGCCATCCGTGCAACCTGTTCCCGGCTGACCAGCTCATATCTTGCCATTGCTTCATCAAAGGTCAGACAGCCGTGCTGTTTGAAACCGACAGTGATGACATTGCGCAGGAAGGGCAATCTCTTGCAGTGCAGAGGATCACCGGCCTTGGCAGAGGCAATCTCGGGACAAAGCTCGTTGATGATCTGTGCGTAGTTGGAGTCCAGACAGCTGTCGATCATCACCAGCGTGTGGGTATCAGACTGGCGCAGCAGGTACTCGGCTTCGTGAATCTTGTAAGCGGTGTTGACGGTGACCAGAACAGCACCGATTTTTGTGGTTGCCCAGAAGGTGATGAACCAGGCGGGCACATTGGTTGCCCAGACTGCCACTTTGGAACCGGCTTTGACACCCAGAGATACCAATGCTCTGGCAAACCGATCCACATCCTCGCGGAATTCCGCGTAGGTGCGGGTATAATCCAAAGTGGTATATTTGAAGCAGTACTGATCCGGGAACTCATCGGCAACACGATCCAGAACCTGAGGGAAGGTGAGGTTGATCAGCTCGTCTTTTTTCCAGATGTACTGACCGGTGCCGTCGTGGTTGGGATACAGCTTCTTCTTCATACCCCGGGTAGAGTGGAACCGGGCCATGTAGTTTACAAAGTAGGGGAAGATGATCTCTGGGTCCTGCAGATCCTCCAGCCATTCCGGCTTCCATTCCAGAGAAATGAAACCGTCGTAATTGACAGAGGACAGAGCACGCATGACTTCGGCAATGGGCATGGTGCCTTCGCCGATCAGCTGATAAACACCGGCATCGTCGGAGTCCCGCAGGTGGACATGGCAGACATAGGCACCCAGATTTTTGATGGTGGCATCGCCGCTCTCCCCAAAATCCCGGTAGGGATGGTGCACATCCCACAGAGCACCCAGATGATCGCTGGCAAACTGATCCAGCATGCTGCGCAGACGTGCAGTGTCGGCATAGATACCGCTGGTCTTCAGAAGCAAAGATACACCGGCTTTTTCTGCTGCGGGAGTGAGTTTGCATAATGCATCGCGGACAGTATCTTCGTGATCTTCCAAAGCGCAGGCAACTACATATTTCACCTGTGCGTTTTTGGCGATTTCGATCAGGTTGGTCAAAACGGAAACTGCGTTGGGATCCGTGGAAAGATCGCAGGAAGTATCAAAACAGGGGATCGTCAGCTTCTTTTCCCGCAGGTCACGGACAGTTGCGGCAGTCTGATACTGGTGGAATGGACCGCCCTTTGCCAGCATATCGTCAAATTTCGGCAGATTATATACTTCAATACCGGTAAAACCCATGTCCAGGGCGGTATCGACCATTTCATCCCAAGTTAAATTGGGCCAGCCTCTGGTAGAAAAAGAGAGGTTCATGCTTCATCCTCCTCGTAAACGATCTTGTTCAGGGCACTCAGGTATGCATGGATGCCTGCAGCCACAATATCGGTAGAAATACCCTTGCCGGAATAGACCTTACCGCCGCTGCGGAGTTTTACAATGGTCTGACCCATGGCACCGCGGCCTTCGGTCACAGCCTGCAGCTGGAAGTCATCCAGTTCATAGTGACAGCCGGTAATGTTCTCGATGGCAACGAAGGCAGCATCAATAGGACCGTCGCCCATAGAAACACCTTCCATCGGCTGACCGTTCTTCAGCAGCTTGATGTGTGCAGTGGAGGAGATGGTGTTGCCGGAGGTGACCATAAAAGTATCCAGGGTATAAGTGGGGGGCACCTGCAGGGCAGCGGAAGCAATGATGGCATCCAGTTCCTTGGAACTGACTTTTTCTTTCTTGGAAGCGATGGATTTGAAGGCTTCATAGACCTTTGCACAGTCTTCTTCGGAAAGGTCATATCCCAACTGACCGGCAACCTTGGCAACCGCATCGGCATCATCATGGGCAGTCAGATAAATATCAGCATCTTCCTGCGCAGCGGACATGGCAGAACCTTTGGTTTTACCTGCCTGGCAGATCTGGCGGATGCGATCCATAATACGACCCAGCTGCGTTACCTGCACGGAGGTGCTGACATCAAAGCTATCGCCTCTGGCGGACAGCAGCCTTGCCAGATTGGCAATGCTGGCCACATCAATGGGGTAAGCGGCGGCCTTCAGTTCTGCTGCGCCCTCACCGACAGCGGCGATGGCACAGGCATCAGCCATGGTCAGGGCGTTGCAGCAGCTGATACCTACTGTGACGGTGTTCAGTTCGGGCACAGCCAGATACAGTTCTTTGATAAAGCCGGCAAACTCAGCAGGCAGCATGGAACCGGCAGTGTCGCAGACGGTGACGGTGGTAGCACCGGCATCAATGGCAGCCTTCAGGGTAGAAGCGAGGAAGGCGGGATTTGCCCGGGTGGCATCGTCAGCCAGAAATTCTACATCATTGCACAGAGCCTTACAAGCAGTGATGGTTTCCACAATGGCTGCCTGCATGGCATCCTGCTTTTTATGGTACAGATACTCCATCTGCACGGCGCTGACGGCGCCGCAAACCTGCAGACGAGGTGCTTTTGCCTGCTGCAGAGCGGCCCAGACCTGCGCGGGGCTTTCCTCTGTCAGCTGAACGGGAACCGCGACGATGCTGTTGGTGACAGCGGATGCGATGGATTTGATTCTCAAACTGTCAATGCGGGGATTCTCGATGCCCTCCAGTTCGATGACGGATACGCCCAGCTTATCCAGCAGCTTGGCCAGTTCAATCTTTTCTTTAAAGGACAGGCTGAAGCCATTGGCCACCTGCTTCATGGTTACATCGGACAATTTAATGGTGTTCATAATGTGCAACTCCTTTGAAATAAAAAAGCCCTGAGGTCATAAGACCTCAGGGACGAAAAATTCGCGGTACCACCCTGATTACCCCTAATAGGGGTCACTCGTCGGACTTCCAACAAAGTCCCAGCCCGTAACGGGGGCAGCCGAGCTCCATTACTGACCGTCCGAAACGGGTTCACAGAGCCAACTCGGGAAGCAGACCAAACTGTTTTCTGCACCGGTTCGCAGCAGCCACCGGCTCTCTGAAGCATCTGAACAGAATGGATTTTCCGTCAATGTCTTTTACTGTATGTAAAGAATTTAATCATAAAGTATGCGGTTTGTCAAGAAGAAAATTCTTTCGCTTTAAATAAAAAAAGAATTGACAACGGCGGAGAATTGTGTTAGATTATGTGCATATCGAAAAAGGCTGTGACGAAGACGGCTAGGTTTATGGATCTGCAGAGAGTCGACGGTTGGTGCAAGTCGATGGTTCGTTACCGGGTAGCCCATCACTTCTGAGCCGGTGCGCCGAGCAGGATCCTGCCAGGTTCTCCCGTTAGCCCGCGTTAAGGGATAGGACTTATCGGAGTCTGAAGTGGCGGCTTTGGCCGCAATTTGAGTGGTACCGCGGGTATAAATTGCTCGTCTCAAGAAGAAATTCTTGAGGCGTTTTTTATTTTTCCGGAAAGGAATGATCTTGATGAGTAACACCAATCCCACAACCCAACTGATGGATATCGCCGCACGTATTCAGGGTATGCGCGACATTCTGGGTTACAGCACCCAGAAGATGGCAGAACTGACGGAAGTCTCTGAGGAAAACTATCGTCAGTATGAGACTGGTACCATTGATTTGCCCTTTACCTTCCTGCACAAGTGCGCAAAGGTTTTCGGTGTGGAGATTACAGTCCTGCTGGAAGGCCACAGCGCCAAGCTGTCCGGCTATACCGTTACGCGCCGGGGAAAGGGTTTGGTTACCGCCAGCGAAGATGGCATTACCATTCAGGATATGGCTCCCATGTTCCGGAAAAAACTGGCCACCCCTTACTGGGTTACCTATGAATATTCCGAAGAACTGCAGAATAAACCCATCCACACCGTTACCCATGCCGGCCAGGAATTTAACCTGGTTATCAAGGGCGCTATGCGCATCAAAGTCGGTGACCATGAAGAAACACTGCGTGAAGGTGACAGCATTTTCTTCAAATCCTCTACCCCTCATGGCCAGCTGGCCATTGATGGTCAGGATTGCGTGTTCCTCTCTATGATCATGGCATCCGACACCACCGACCAGCCTCTGTATACCGGTCTGAGCCGCAAGGGCAAGACCCAGCAGAAGCTGCTGTGCGACAAGTTCGTCAATGCCAAGGAAGATGAGAATGGTGTTCTGCAGGATGTTTCCTTCTCTGACGAAGATACTTATAACTTTGCATTTGATACGGTGGATGCCATTGCCCGCCGCGAACCTGAAAAGCTGGCGATGATCCATGTTGCCAATGACATGACGGAGCGCCGGTTTACCTTCAAGGATATGAAGGATGCTTCCAGCCAGAGTGCCAACTACTTCAAGTCCCTTGGTATCAAGCGGGGAGACCGTGTCATGCTGGTGCTGAAGCGGCATTATCAGTTCTGGTTTGCTATTCTGGGTCTGCACAAGCTGGGTGCCATTGCCATTCCTGCGACCAATCAGCTGATGGAAAAGGACTTTGTCTACCGCTTCCAGGCTGCAGATGTGAGTGCGGTTCTCTGTACAGCTGACGGCGATACCGCTACCCAGATCGATCTGGCAGAAAAGACTGCCGGCATGTCCCTGACCAAACTGTTGGTAGGCGGAAGCCGCGAAGGCTGGCACGATTTTGATCAGGAGTACGGTCTGTTCTCCCGTCGCTATGTCCGCGAAGCAGATGCTCCCTGCGGCAGCGATCCCATGCTGATGCTGTTCACTTCCGGCACCACCGGCTATCCCAAGATGGCAACCCACTCCTATAAGTATGCCCTTGGTCACTATGTAACGGCCAAATACTGGCATATGTGCGAGCGCAACGGTCTGCACTTCACCATTTCCGAAACCGGCTGGGGCAAAGCTCTGTGGGGCAAGCTGTACGGCCAGTGGCTGTGCGAAGGTGCTGTGTTTACATACGACTTTGACCGCTTTGACGCAGAGAAGATTCTGCCCATGTTCGCAAAGTACAATATCACCACCTTCTGCGCACCGCCCACCATGTACCGCATGCTGATCAAACAGGATCTCAGCGGTTACGACCTCAGTTCCATCCATCATGCAACCACTGCCGGCGAGGCTCTGAACCCCGAGGTCTTCTATCAGTTCGAAAAGGCTACGGGCCTGCGAATCCACGAAGGCTTCGGTCAGACCGAAATGACCCTGGGTATTGCAAACCTCTATGGTGCCATCATTAAGCCCGGCGCCATGGGCAAGCCTGTACCCGGCTACGGTATCGATATTGTGGATGCAGACGGCAATCCTGTGGACGATGGTGTCAACGGCGAAATCGTCATCCGCACGGAGCCCAAGCCTACCTGCGGTGTGTTCCTGGGCTACTATCGCAACGAAGAAGCAACCAATGCCGTGTGGCATGACGGTATGTATCACACCGGTGATGTGGCATGGCGTGATGAGGACGGCTACTACTGGTATGTTGGCCGCGCCGACGATGTCATCAAGTCCTCCGGCTACCGTATCGGGCCCTTTGAGATCGAAAGCACCATCATGGAACTGCCTTATGTTCTGGAATGCGGTGTCTGTGCTGCACCTGATGAAGTGCGCGGACAGGTCGTCAAGGCTTGCATCGTTCTGGTTCCCGGTACGGAAGGTACCGAGGAAATGAAGAAGGAAATCCAGAACTATGTCAAGACCAGAACGGCTCCTTACAAGTATCCCCGTATTGTGGAGTTCCGCACGGAACTGCCCAAGACCATCAGCGGTAAGATCATAAGAAATAAACTTTAACACAGTAACGATTTTAAGTGTTGACATTTCATTAGAATAGTGGTATGATTCCTGTATCCAAAAGCAACGATGGAGAAGAAGAGTAGAAATTCTGCCTCAGAGAATTGGCGGTTGGTGCAAGCCATGGTGGGAACTGCGATTTGTCGCTCCGGAGCCGGGAGGAAGAAAGCGTTATGCCGTAGAACCTCCACGCGTCAGCTGCGTCAGTGCTTAGGGTGTGTTGGCACCCAATGAGTGGTATTTGCCGTGAGACAAATGCAATTTGAGTGGTACCGCGGGCTATAGAATCAGCTCGTCTCAAGGAATCGTAATTTCTTTGAGACGGGCTTTTTGCCTTAATTTGAGGTGTAATATGGAACAGAACATGACCGGCATGACCTATAGAATACAGGAAACTGCCGCGCGTATCCGGGAACTGCGAGAAATCACCGGTATTACCGTTGAGGAAATGGCCGCTCGTGTTGGTGTGAGTGTAGAAGAATACATTCAGTGTGAAAGCGGCAACCGGGACCTTAGTATTGCTTTTTTATATCATTGCACCCTTTCTTTCGGTGTTGATATGAGCGACTTGCTGGAAGGTCGAAGCCCCAAGCTTCGTTCCTATGCTCTGACCAGAAAGGGCATGGGCCAGCGGATTGAAGAAGCGCACCATATGGTGGGCTACAACCTGGCGGCAGACTTCCGCAACCGTATTGCGCTGCCGCTGTATATGGAACTGAATTACCGTCCCGGTGCCGAGTATGAAGATATCGAACTGACAACCCATGAGGGTCAGGAATGTGATATCGTGATCCGCGGCAGTATGCGAATCCAGATCGGCGGACACTCGGAAGTGCTCCATGCCGGCGACTGTATCTACTATGATTCTTCCACACCCCACGGCATGATTGCTGTCGAAGGTGAAGACTGTGCCTTCTATGCTATCGTTCTTCGCAATCAGGCTGCGAGAATGGAAGAGCAGGCTGCAACCCCGGCAAAGCCTGTCCGACAGATCGATCGGAAAGAAACCCATAGTCGCGTCTATCGCGATTTCATCATCCCCACCAAGACCGACGGCAAGCTGACTGCCATTGACTTCAAAAACGAAGAAAAATTCAATTTTGCCTTCGATGTGGTGGATGTGCTGGCGGAACGGAAGCCGGAAAAGCTGGCTATGCTCCATCTGAGCGAAGACGGCACCGAACGCCGGTTCACCTTCAAGGATATGAAGAAGGAATCCGCCAGAGCCGCCAATTACTTCAAGTCTTTGGGCATCAAGCGGGGCGACCGCGTCATGCTGGTGCTGAAGCGGCATTATCAGTTCTGGTTCTCCATTCTGGGTCTGCACAAGCTGGGCGCCGTGGTCATTCCTGCCACCAACCAGCTGCAGGAGAAGGATTTCTCCTATCGCTTTACTGCCGGTAAGGTAAAGGCGATTGTCTGTACTGCCGATGGCGATGTGGCTTCCGCTGTGGATGCTGCCGCAGCCAACTGTCCCGATCTGGCAATTAAGATCATGGTCGGCGGCAGCCGGGATGGCTGGCACGACTTCAACGACGAGTACACCATGTACAGCAGCAATTTTGCCAGAAGCGAGGATGCCCCCTGTGGTTCCGATCCTATGCTGATGTTCTTCACATCCGGCACTTCCGGCTATCCCAAAATGGCTGCACATAACTATAAATATCCGCTGGGTCATTTCATCACCGCCAAATACTGGCATCAGGTGAACCCGGACGGCCTGCATCTGACCATTTCCGATACGGGCTGGGCAAAGTCCCTGTGGGGCAAGCTTTACGGCCAGTGGCTGTGCGAAGCTGCCATTTTTGTCTATGACTTTGATCGCTTCGATGCAGAGAAGATTTTGCCTCTGTTCAAGAAGTACGGCATTACCACCTTCTGCGCACCGCCCACCATGTACCGCATGCTGATCAAGCAGGATCTGAGCCGTTTCGATCTCAGTTCCATCGAGCATGCATCCATCGCCGGCGAGGCTCTGAACCCGGAAGTGTTCCGTCAGTTCCAGAAGGCAACGGGTCTGGAAATCATGGAAGGCTTCGGACAGTCCGAAAGCACTTTGATCATCGGCAACCTGACCGGCTCCAGCCACAAGATCGGATCTATGGGCAAGCCTGTGCCTTTGTACGATGTCCACCTGCTGGACGCAGAAGGCAACGAAGTCGCTGTGGGTGAAAGCGGTGAAATCTGTATCGATATTTCCAAGGGCCTGCCCTGCGGCCTCAGCTATGCCTACGAGGGCAACCCGGAGGTCACGGCCGAAACCTGGCGGGACGGCTTCTACCATACCGGCGACCTTGCCTGGAAGGACGAGGACGGCTTCTACTGGTATGTTGGCCGTGTGGACGATGTCATCAAGTCCTCTGGTTACCGCATTGGACCCTTTGAAATCGAAAATGTCATTATGGAACTGCCTTATGTTCTGGAATGCGGCGTTTCTGGTGCTCCCGACGAGGTTCGCGGTCAGGTGGTCAAAGCCAGTATCGTGCTGGTCAAGGACTTCAAGGGTACCGATGAACTGAAGAAGGAGATCCAGGACTATGTCAAGCGCCGCACCGCACCTTACAAGTACCCCCGTATCGTGGAATTCAAGGAAAGCCTGCCCAAGACCACCAGCGGCAAAATTATTAGAAAGCAGTTGTAATTATGGAACATAAACGACTGACACTTTTTGCAGGGCATTACGGCAGCGGCAAGACCAATATTGCCGTAAACTACGCGCTGCTTCTGGCAAGGGAAGGGAAGAAGACCTGTATTGCCGATCTGGATATCGTCAATCCCTACTTCCGCACCAAGGACAGCGCGCAGGTACTGGAGCAGGCCGGTGTGGAACTGATCTCTCCCAAGTTTGCCAATACCAACGTGGATCTGCCGGCTTTGCCTGCTGAAAGCTACCGCTTGGTGCAGGACAAAAGCACTTACGGTGTCATGGACATTGGCGGCGATGACCGCGGTGCCTATGCCTTAGGCAGATTTACCCCCTTCATTCTGGAGGAAAACAACTATCGCATGGCTTTTGTGGTCAACTTCTGCCGTCCTCTTACGACTACAGCGGAAGCGGCTCTGGAAGTGATGCGGGAGATCGAAGCCGCCTGCGGCATGCAATTTACCTGTATCGTCCATAACACCAATCTCGGCCCGGAAACCACCCCCGAAACGGTCACCGGAGCCAAAGAAAAACTGGATTCCCTCTGCAGTCTTTCCGGCTTGCCTCTGTGGATACACGCGGCAACCAAAGAAGTGGCACAGAAACTGGACGGTCCTGTGCTGGCTATGGAACTGCAGGAAAAATATTTTGATTTACCCAGTCAATCAGTTTAGGAGGAATTAGAATGCCAAAACTCACATTCCAAACCGATCTGTGCAAGGGCTGCGGCCTGTGTGTCAGTGCCTGTAAGAAGGGCTGCCTGACCATCGACACCGGATCCATCAACAAAAAGGGTTATTCCCCGGCCGTGATGAAAGATGCAGACGCTTGCGTCGGCTGTGGCTTCTGTGCCACCATGTGCCCCGACTGTATCATCACCGTGGAAAAGTAAGGAGGTCCAATCATGGCAGAACGCGTACTTATGAAAGGCAATGAAGCCATTGCCGAAGCGGCCATCCGAGCCGGTTGCCGCCACTACTTTGGCTATCCCATCACCCCTCAGACAGAAATCGCTGCTTATATGGCTAAGAAGCTGCCCAAAATCGGCGGTGTGTTTCTGCAGGCGGAAAGTGAGATCGCTTCCATCAACATGGTCTACGGCGCAGCCGCTACGGGCACCCGCGTCATGACCTCTTCCTCCAGCCCCGGTATCTCCCTGAAGGCAGAAGGCCTCAGCTATATCGCCGGTTCCGATGTTCCTGCTTTCGTGGTCAATGTTCAGCGCGGCGGCCCCGGTCTGGGCGGCATCCAGCCTTCTCAGTCCGACTATTTCCAGGCCACCAAGGGCGGCGGTCACGGTGACTACAGAATGATCGTTCTGGCACCTGCTTCCGTGCAGGAAATGGCCAGTCTGACCATCAAGGGCTTTGATCTGGCAGATAAATACAACATGATTTCCATGATTTTGGCAGACGGCACCATCGGTCAGATGATGGAGCCCATCTCCTTCGAGGATGCCGAAGTCAATACTTATGAAAAGCCCTGGGCTCTGACCGGTACCGAGTGTGCCAGAAAACACAATATCGTCAACTCTCTGTACCTGAAGCCCGATGAACTGGAAGCCAAGAACTTCGAGCGCTTTGAGAAGTATGCCGTTGTCGAAGAAAACGAACCCATGTGGGAAGAGTACATGATGGAAGATGCAGAAATCTGTGTCGTGGCTTTCGGTATTGCCTCCCGTGTGGCTAAGAATGCTGTGGTTGCCGCCAGAGCAGAGGGTATCAAGGCTGGTCTGATCCGTCCCATTACCCTGTGGCCCTTCCCCAAGAAGGCACTGGCTGCCGCAGCGGAAAAGGTCAATGGCTTTGTCAGCGTGGAGCTGAGCATGGGTCAGATGATCGAAGATGTCCGTCTGGCCACCAGCTGCAAGAAGCCTGTTGCCCTGTGCAACCGTGCCGGCGGTATGATCCCCAGCCCCGACGAGGTTCTCGAATCCCTGCGTAAGGCACAGAAAGGAGAGTATTGAGATGGCAGTTGTTTTTCAGAAACCCAAGTCCCTGACGGATGCGCCCTTCCATTACTGCCCCGGCTGCCCTCACGGTATTATCCACCGTCTGGTGGCTGAAGCACTGGATGAACTGGGCATCGAAGGCAAGGCCATCGGTGTTGCGCCTGTTGGCTGTGCTGTTATGGCTTACGACTATTTCGCCTGCGATATGATCGAAGCGCCCCACGGCAGAGCACCTGCGGTTGCCACCGGCATCAAGCGCTGCCGTCCTGAAAATATCGTCTTTACCTATCAGGGTGACGGCGATCTGGCATCCATCGGTATGGCTGAAACCGTCCATTCCGCAGCCAGAAATGAAAATATCACTGTGATTTTCGTCAACAATGCCATTTACGGTATGACCGGTGGTCAGATGGCTCCTACCAGCCTGCCCGGTCAGGTGACCCAGACCTCCCCCTACGGCCGTGATGTCAACCATTGCGGTTGGCCCATCCGTGTCTGCGAGATGCTGGCAACTCTGGAAGGTCCTGAGTATGTCACCCGTGTGGCAGTCAACAATGTGAAGAATGTCAACAATGCCAAGAAGGCCATCAAGAAGGCATTCCAGAACCAGATCGAGGGCAAGGGCTTCTCTCTGGTGGAAGTGGTTTCCGCCTGTCCCACCAACTGGGGCATGACGCCCCAGAAGGCACTGGAGTGGGTGGAAAGCGATATGCTGCCTTACTATCCCATCGGTGTCTATAAGGACAGAAGTGCTGCAAAGGAGGAAAAGTAATGAAGACGACGCAAATCCTCATTGCCGGCTTTGGCGGACAGGGTGTTCTATTCGCAGGCAAGTTCCTGGCCTACAAGGGTCTGAAGGAAGACCTGCAGGTTTCCTGGCTGCCTTCCTACGGACCTGAAATGCGCGGCGGCACTGCCAACTGCAGTGTGATCCTGTCCGACACCCCCGTTGGTTCTCCCATCATCACCAACCCGGATGTGCTGATCGCTATGAATCTGCCTTCTCTGCAGAAGTATGTGGATGCGGTTGTTCCCGGCGGCCAGATCTATCTGGACAGCGCTTTGATCAATGAGAAGGTCCAGCGTACCGACGTGGAAGTCTACTACATTCCCGCCACCCAGATGGCAAAGGACGAAGGCATTTCCACTCTCGCCAACATGATCCTTGTTGGTCATGTGCTGCAGAACAACAGCGAACTGTCCTTCAATGGCACCGAAGCCGTTGTCAGCAGCATGGTTCCTGCTTCCAAGGCTGCTCTGGTGGAGCTGAACATGAAGGCTCTGACCCTGGGCAAGGAATATAAATAAGTTAAAAACCTTAATTCTGATAATTTTTAGGAGGTTTATTATTATGAATGCAATGACCGAAATGAGCAACTATCGCCACGAGAAAGTCCTTTTTATCAACAATGAGAAGGCTGGTCTGAAGGCAATTATCGCTGTTCATAACACCAATCTGGGCCCTGCCATCGGCGGCTGCCGTCTGTTCCCTTACGCCAGCTACGACGATGCGCTGTTTGATGTTCTGCGTCTGTCCCGCGGCATGTCCCACAAGAATGCTGTTGCAGGCCTGCCTCACGGTGGCGGCAAGGGCGTCATCATTGCCGACCCTTCCCAGAAGACCGAAGCGATGTTCGAAGCTTTCGGCGAAGCTGTCAACAATCTGGGCGGCGACTACATCACTGCTGAAGATGTCAACACCACCTGCGACGATGCCATGATCATGCTGCGCAAGACCAACCACATCTGCGGTCTGCCCATGAACAGCGGCGATCCCTCTCCCTTCACCGCCCGCGGTGTCTGGCAGGGTATCCGTGCTACCGCTAAGGTCGCTCTGGGCCGTGACGATCTGGAAGGTCTGACCATTGCTGTCCAGGGCCTTGGCAAGGTCGGTTATGACCTGTGCCGTCTGCTCCATGAGAGCGGTGCCAAGCTGATCGTTGCCAACCGCAGCAACAAGGCTATGGCTGAAAAGGCTGTCGAAGAGTTCGGTGCTGTCGTGGTTCCCACTGAGGAAATCATGAGCCAGGAGTGCGACATTTTCTCTCCCAACGCTATGGGCGCAATCCTGAACCCCACTACCATCGCCAACCTGAAGTGCAAGGCTGTTGCCGGCGGCGCCAACAACCAGATTCTGGACGATGCTTCCGGCATTGCCCTGAAGGCTCGCGGCATCTACTATGCTCCCGACTTCGTCATCAACGGCGGCGGTGTTATCAATGCTGCAGCTGAGGTGGATGGCCCCTACAACAAGGAAGCTGTTCTGGAGAAGGTCGACAACATCTACAACTCCATCGAGCACATCCTCACCGAGTCCAAGAAGACCGGCGAACCCGAAGGCGTTATCGCTACCCGCTTTGCTGAGTCCATCATCTATCGCTAAGATACGAAAACCACCGCAACCGATGTCGGGTGCGGTGGTTTCTGCTTGTATTGGGGAAATTTTCCGTTGACAAAGGAAAAATCCATGATAAAATAACTACGATATAGGTCAATGCTGTGAAAAAGTCAGCTGTGGTCACGACTCTTAGCGAAGAGGGGATGGTGCAAGCCCTCCGGGTACGAGCCATGGCAGCCGCTTTTGAGCATCCCGGCGAGGAGTCGGGCGGGTCATCCCCGATACAGGATGGACTAAGATGCCGCGCAAGCGGTAATTAGGGTGGTACCGTGAAGTTTTGCTTCGCCCCTATTTGTGGGCGAGGCTTATTTTTTTGAGCCGAACAGACTGTAGTATGGAGAGGTTTGATATGACGAGTAAGCATATAGACGAGCAATTCAAAGATCGATCGCCTGAAGAAACGGTTGAAAACATTCGAAGTATCCTTGCTGACCTTGGAATTGAAATGACGGAGCGACACAACCGGTCCGGATTGGAAAACTGTCATAGCTATCATATATCAGCAGTGGATTCGAGCGCTCTTTGTTCTAACGGCAAAGGCGTTACAGAAGAATTCTCCAAGGCTAGTGCATATGGTGAATTTATTGAACGCTTGCAGTGCGGACTGTTCTTCTATAAGTATCAGTCCCTATATACGGATCCTGCCATGAATCTCCAGACCTATGCGCCTGACGGAAAATATATGACGATGGCCGAATTGGTTGAAAATGGCGAGTGGATGGATTGGCTGATTGCTGAGTACGGAAATGGCCTGACCAGAGAAAAACTGGCCCAGCAATGCAAAATGTATGCCTGCACTACGGAGGATCGTATCCTTACCGTTCCATTCTACAGCATTTTTGAGGACAAGTATGTCTATCTCCCAGCTGGTTTCATAGAGCAGATGTATTCTGCAAACGGTTGCTGTGCCGGTAATACCAAGGAAGAGGCTCTGGTTCATGCTTTTTCTGAAATCATGGAGCGCCGGTGTGATATTTCTGTTCTTCTCAGCGGTGAATCGGTACCGATTATTCCGGATGAAGTTCTCCACAGCTTTCCGACAGTTTCCAAAATTCTGAAGAAACTGGAAGAAGAGAAAATCTACGATGTGACGGTGTTTGACTACTCCGGCGGCTGTGGATTTCCTGTGGTTGCGACCAGAATCATAAACAAAAAGGCGCATACTTATCTGGTGTGCGCAGGCGCGGATCCTGTTTTGGAGCTTGCGATCCAGCGGACACTGACAGAAATCTTCCAAGGGCGGAATATCGTCGACTTCCGATCTGCACATAATGGAAGAATTCTTAAGAATATTGCTGATTTTCCGCAGGCGCACAATGTGCTGAATTTGCTGGAAACAGGCAATGGCCTGTATGCATTGGATTACTTTGTTGATGGAGAGAAATCCGATGCCGCATTCCCTGATAACAGCAATCTGACCAATAAGGAACTTCTGAAAAAGATGCTGTCCATGTTCCGCTCTTTTGGGAAACCGGTTTATGTGCGGAATAATGCGTTCCTTGAGTTCCCTTGCTTCAAGGTGATTGTGCCGGGCTTCTCTGAATCCAGAGGGCTTAACCTGACGGCGTCTGTGCAAAGTTATGCAATGGCTGATCAGGCGGCAAAAGTGCTTCGCAATCCCGGAAAAGCTTTTGATGCAGAACTGGCGATGATGCTGATGTTTTATCGCAGCATCCAGACGGCTTATAGTCATGTGAATAATTTTGCCCGTCTGTCCGGATTACCTGCACGCGGTAATCAAACAGCAATTCAGTTGCCGGTGACATTGGCCTATGCGGCCTATCGTCTGCGACGCTGGGATGAAGCAGTGAAGCAAACGGATCGTTTGACCAGAACGGATATGTTGTCTGAAGCGGATGCTGCATATTTTGCCTGTGTAAAGCAGTATTTGGAACTTCTTTCTGCGGAGGCAGATCCAAAGAAGATTTACGAAATCCTTAGCAGATTCCATTTGGAAGAAAGTGTTTCCAGACTGTATGAGAAGCTGGAGCAGGGCAAGACCCCCTATGAGGACTACTTGCTTGCTTGCACAACAGAAAATTGCCATGATTGCATTTTGAAAAATGAATGCAGTTACATAGTTTGCAGAGATGTTATTCGTAAAGCTGGCGAACGATATGCGCTGTTCACGGATGGGCAAACAAAGCAGGCTCTACAAGAATATCTATAAAAGTATGCATATAAGGAGTTTGAAATAATATGGAACCGAAGAAATACGGCTTGAACGAACTGAGAGAAATGTTCCTCAGCTATTTTGAGAGCAAGGGTCACCTGCGTCTGCCCAGCTTCTCTCTGATTCCTCAAAATGACGCATCTTTGCTGCTGATCAACTCCGGTATGGCGCCTATGAAGCCCTACTTCAAGGGTGAGCAGGATCCGCCCAGAAGAAGAGTCTGCACCTGCCAGAAGTGCATCCGCACCGGCGATATCGAAAACATCGGCAAGACTGCCCGTCACGGCACTTACTTTGAAATGCTGGGCAACTTCTCCTTTGGCGACTACTTCAAGGAAGAAGCCATTGAGTTCTGCTGGGAATTTCTGACCAAGGTGGTGGGTCTGGACGAAAACCGTCTGTACCCCTCTATCTATGAAAATGATGAAGAAGCCTTTGAAATCTGGAACAAAAAGATCGGTATCGCACCTGAACGCATCTTCCGTTTCGGCAAGGGTGATAACTTCTGGGAGCATGGCGCAGGTCCCTGCGGTCCCTGTTCTGAGGTCTACTACGACCGCGGTGAAAAGTACGGCTGCGGCGAACCCGGCTGTACTGTCGGCTGCGAGTGCGACCGCTACATGGAAGTCTGGAACAATGTCTTCTCTCAGTTTGACAATGACGGTGCCGGCAACTACACGGAGCTTGCTCAGAAGAATATCGATACCGGCATGGGTCTGGAGCGTCTGGCTGTTGTCTGCCAGGATGTGGACTCCCTGTTTGATGTGGATACGGTCATGCGTATTACCGACCGTGTTACGGAACTGACCGGTGCATCCTATGGCCAGACCACCCGCATGGATGTGAGCCTGCGTGTCATCACCGACCATATCCGTTCTTCTACCTTCATGATCTGCGACGGTGTTCTGCCTTCCAACGAAGGCCGAGGCTATGTCCTGCGCCGTCTGCTCCGACGTGCTGCCCGTCATGGCAAGCTGCTGGGTGTCAACGAGCCCTTCCTGTTCAAGGTCGTGGAAACTGTCGTGCAGGAAAATGCAGGTCAGTATACCGACCTGCAGGAAAAGCAGGCTTATATCACCAAGGTCATCAAGGTGGAGGAAGAAAACTTCGCCAAGACCATCGATGGCGGCATGAAGATCTTTGCGGAACTGCTGGCATCCCACAAGGCCAACGGTGAAACGGTCTTCTCCGGCGCCGATGCCTTCAAACTCTATGACACCTACGGCTTCCCCATCGACCTGACCATCGAAATGGTGGAAGAAGAGGGTATGACCGTGGATCAGGAGGGTTTTACCGCTCTCATGCAGGAGCAGCGTCAGCGTGCCAGAAAGGCCAGAGAGGCTCTGGGCGATCTGGGCTGGGCCGGTGTGGATTTCGGTCAGGATATGCCCGAAACTGTGTTTGTGGGTTACGAAAACAACGAAGCTTCCGCCAAGGTTCTGGCCATTGTGGCAGAAGAAGAGCAGCGGCAGGAGATCGCAGCCGGTGTGGAAGCCATTGTGGTCCTGGATCAGACTCCCTTCTATGCTGAAATGGGCGGTCAGGTAGCCGACCATGGCGAGATCAAGACCGCAAACGGCCTGTTTAAGGTCACCAATGTCCAGAAGAACAAGGGCGGCAAGTACATGCACTATGGTGTGCTGGAAAGCGGTGAACTGAAGGTCGGTGATGAAGTTACCGCTACCATCGATACTGCCCGCAGAGCCGCCATTGGCAGAGCCCATACAGCAACCCATCTGCTGCAGGCAGCATTGGTGAAGGTTTTGGGCGAAAACTGCCATCAGGCAGGTTCTCTGGTCGAGCCTGACCACCTGCGCTTTGACTTTACCAACTTCTCCGCCATGACCGGTGAAGAACTGGCTGAAGTTTCCCGTGATGTGATGGAAATGATCCTCGACGGTGCCGATGTGGATACCATGGAACTGCCCATTGAAGAAGCCAAGAAACTGGGTGCAACAGCGCTGTTTGGCGAAAAGTACGGCGATACGGTCCGCGTGGTCAAGATGGGCGAGTATTCTCTGGAATTCTGCGGTGGTACCCACCTGAACAACACCGCCAAGGTCGGTCCCTTCCGTATCGTTTCTGAAGCTTCCGTGGCGTCCGGTGTCCGCCGTATCGAAGCATACACCGGTAAGGTTGTCATCAACCAGATGGACAAGATGAACCGAACCATTCTGGAAACCGCCGAGCACCTGAAGACCACCCCCAAGGATCTGCTCCAGAGAGCCGATGCCGTTATGGCAGAGGTCAAGGAACTGAAGCAGGGCATCGACCGCCTGAAGGACAAGCTGTTCTCCGGTGAAATTGAACGCACCCTCTTTGGCGCAAAGACCGTTGCCGGTCTGAAGGTCATTACCGTCACCCGCAGCGATATGGATGCCAACGATCTGCGTAAGATGGGCGACTTCCTGAAGGATAAGGATGAGGAAGTGGTTGCCCTGCTGGCAGCAGTCAACGATGGCAAGATCACCCTCAATGCCGTCTGCGGCAAGAAGGCCATTGCAGCCGGTGTCAAGGCCGGTGATATCATCAAGAATCTGGCACCCATCTGCGGCGGCAAGGGCGGCGGCAAGCCCGACAGCGCCATGGGCGGCGGCAGCGATGTGCTGAAGCTGGACGATATGATGGCTGCACTGGATAACTTTGTGGCTGAAAAAGTCGGTTAATAAGAAAGGGGAATATACCATGTCTGATTGTCTGTTTTGCAGCATTATTTCCGGGGAAATCCCCAGCAACAAGGTCTATGAAGATGACCTGTGCTATGCCTTCCATGACATTGCACCTATGGCACCCACCCACTTTCTGGTGGTGCCCAAGATCCACTTTGCTTCCGCTGCGGAAGTGACCGAGGAAAATGCACCTGTCATCGGTCATATCTATGCCGTCATTGCCAAGCTGGCAAAGGAAATGGGCATTGCTGACGGTTACCGTGTGGTGACCAATGTTGGCGAACTGGCTGGCCAGACTGTCCACCATATCCATTTCCATGTCCTGTCCGGCAAGACTCTGGGCAGCTTTGACTGATATGTATGAGATCGTTCTCTTTGATCTGGACGGCACTTTGACCGAATCCGGTATCGGCATTACCAGATCCGTTGCCCATGCCCTTCGGAAGAAGGGAATCGTGGAAACGGATCAGCAGAAGCTGGATCGGTTCATCGGCCCGCCTCTGATCGATATGTTTCAGCAGCTCTACGGTTTCACCGAAGAGGAAGCCAGACAGGGTGTGGAGGATTTCCGGGAATATTTTTCCGTGAAAGGTATCTTTGAAAACCGGGTCTATGACGGAGTGGCGGACATGCTGCGGGCACTGCGGGAAGCAGGGAAGACCTGCGTCCTTGCTACCTCCAAGCCGGAAGAATACGCGGTACAGATCATGGAGCGATTTGATCTTGCGAAGTATTTTGCAAAGATTTGTGGCGCCACCATGGATGAAAAACGCACCGACAAGGCAGAGGTGATCGCCTATGCTTTGGAGGGGCTGGATGGCACAAAGTCCGTCATGGTTGGTGACCGGGAGCATGATGTCCTCGGTGCTAGAAAAAACGGCTTGAACACCATTGGCGTTCTTTATGGCTATGGCAGCCGTGAGGAACTGGAAGCTGCCGGGGCATGGCGGATTGCAGCCACAGCGGCGGATATTTTGCAGTATATTTGATGAAATACCCTTGTGCTGAAAGGTACAAGGGTATTCCTCTATGAGGTAGAAATGAGAAAACTGATGTTGTTTGCTGTCGGTTTCGGTTTGGCAGCAGCAGTTTTTGCTTATTTTCTTTTTGATAAAAGCATTCTTTGGATTGCGGCAGTTTGTCTGATTTTGTCGCCGTTGTGCCTGTATTTGCGGTTGGATCGCTGCAGTGTGGTATTACTGGGTGTTGTCACCGGCTTGATCTGGTGCTTTGCTTATGGGCAGATTTGGCTTGGCCCTGCAGAGCGGGCATGGGGAACGGAACAGATCGTTTCGGCGGAGGTTTTGGATCATCCTCACGTAACCGATTACGGTGCAAGAGCAACTGTTGAGATTGCTCTGGAAGACAGAAGTTACCGTGCCGTTCTCTATAGGCAGGAAGATTTACTGGAAGCAACACCGGGTGATAAAATCCAATGCATTGCGCAGATAGAATCGAGTCTTTTGGACGATAAAAAAGATCTGCGGTTCTATCATCGGTCTGCCGGTGTGGTCTTATTACTCTATGGACAATCAGAGGTAATCATAGAACCTGGAGAGCCGACTTGGTATATCCGCCTGCAGATGTGGTTTCAAAATCGGATCACCATGCTCTACGATGGAGATGTGCGATCACTTATGAACGCACTGCTGACCGGTGATCAAGGGGAATTGTCCGATCAGCTGCGCAATGATCTGTCAGTGGCTGGTTTGAGTCATGCGGTTGCGGTTTCCGGGCTTCATGTAGCGGTGTTGCTGTCTGCTCTGGCACTTCTCTGCGGATATAATCCAAGGCTGATGGCGCTGCTTGGTATTCCGCTTTCTGTGATTTTTGTGCTGATGACCGGTGCATCGCCCTCTGCCTGCAGAGCGGCAGTTATGCAGATTTTGATGCTCCTTGCACCGCTTGTACGCAGGGAAAACGACCCATGGACAAGCCTTTCTGCCGCGGCGCTTTTGTTGCTGATGGAAAATCCGTGGGTCATTACCAGTGTCAGTTTTCAGTTGTCCTTCTCAGCCGTTGCTGGCCTGCTTTTGTTTTCTGTTCCCATTCAGAAACGGCTTCTGGCTTTGCGGAAAAAGACGGGAGAGATCTGGCATTTTGTGGTTTCCGGTGTGTCAGCAAGTTTGTCTGCAACCATTGCCACACTGCCTTTGACGGTTTATTATTTTGGCATGGTTTCCATCTGTGCCGTATTGACCAATCTTTTGTGCCTGTGGGCGATGACCGGCATGCTGATCCTTGGTATGCTGTCCTGTCTTGCGGGCGGCATTGGCATGATATTTGCCCTGCCTGTGTCTGTGTTGGGGCAGTATGTCATTACATTCGTGGAAACAGTTGCCAAATTTCCCTATGCAGCCGCCTACATACAGAATATCCCATTGATGATCTGGGCGGTGTGTGCTTACGGAGCAGGTGTGTTCCTGCTCATTAAAAGAAAAGTTCCTGTATTGCTGCCTGTGATCGGTTTGACGATTGGTTTTTTAGGCTGCATTCTCTGGGGGAACTGGCACTTTACCCATGATATGCCTGTGTACCGTGTACTGGATGTAGGTCAGGGTCAATGTATCATGGTGGAAACGGAAGAAGTAACAGCGGTTGTGGACTGCGGCGGCAGTTACCCGCAGGCGGTTGGCGAACAGGCGGCCCGGACACTGCAAAGTGCAGGAAAGAGCCGGGTGGATCTTCTAATTCTGACCCATTACGACAAAGATCATGCAGGCGGTGCGGTGCAGCTGCTCCATCGCATGGATGTGGGACTGGTGATCATCCCAAATCTTCCGGACGGCGGAGGTATCCGGCAAGCCATTGAGGAGAAGGCAGCGGAAGAGGGAACCGCAGTTCTGGAAGTTGCCACCTTGACGGAAATTGCCTTTTCTGATGGGAAAATCACGGTCTATCCGCCTCTTTCTGACGATTTAGATGACAATGCAGGCATCTGTGTCTTGGCAACGGCGGCGGAATATGATATGCTAGTAACCGGTGATTTGGATATGCTGGCGGAGCTTCGGCTGATGTCCCATTACGCACTTCCGCAGGTGGAAGTGCTGGTTGCAGGACATCACGGCGCACAGACTTCCACGGGAGAAACACTGCTTAAAAGAGTTTGTCCCAAGCTGGTGGTTATTTCCGCCGGGAAAGACAATCCCTACGGACATCCGGCAAAAGAAACTCTCGAGCGAATCACCAAAACCGGGGCAGAAACGGTATGTACTGCGGATGCCGGAACCATTGTTTTGAGGAGGTGAACCTATGGCAAAGAAAGAAGTGAATTCTGACAGCCTGTCTGTGCTGAAACAGGATTTGAAGTCTGGCAGTTATGGCAGATTATATCTGTTTTACGGTGAGGAGCACTATCTTCGGGATCACTATCTGCAGCAGTTGAAAAAGAAACTTCTCGATGGTCCTGCAGAGGATTTTAACTACCATCGGTTCACCCAGGAAAATATGAATTTGCAGGCATTTGCCGATGCGGTGGAAGCCATGCCTATGATGGCAGAGCATTCCCTTGTGCAGGTGGATGACTGTGACCTGAGCAAACTGAATGAATCGGACCGGGAAACCATGACGGCCATTTTGTCCGACATTCCTGATTTCTGTACGGTCGTCTTTGTGTTTGATACGGTTCCGTTTAAGGTGGATGGGCGGTATAAAAATCTGGCAGACGCAATAAAAAAGGGTCTGCAGGTGGAGTTTGCCCGCCAGAGCCAGCGGGAACTGAACACCTGGATCCGCCGTCATTTCCGCAGCTATGAGAAGGAAATTGATGACCTGCAGTGTGAGTATCTGACCTTTGTGACAGGCGGCTCTATGACGACGCTCAGCGCGGAAATCGGGAAGATCGCTGCCTACGCGCAGGATGCAACCATTACAAAGCAGGATATCGATTCGGTTGTGATTCCTGTCCTGGATGCGGCAGTTTTCGATCTGACCGATGCAATTGCTACCGGTGAGTATGAAAAAGCGCTGCTCAAACTGCGGACGCTGCTGCAGATGCAGGAAGAACCTATTTACCTGCTGGCAGCCATTGGCAGCAGCATGCGGAGATTGCTCTATGCCAGAGCCTGTATGGCCGCCGGCAAGGGGGCAGATGCCCTTGGAGAACTGCTGAAGGCAGCCACGGGCCGTGCGCCCAACAGTTACGGTCTGGGAAAAACCATGACCACGGCCAGACAGGTCAGCGACCGCTTCTGCGAGCAGGCAGTGACCTTGTGTATGGAAGCAGATGAAAAACTGAAATCCTTCTCCGGTTCCGATCAACGGACTTTGGAACTGCTGCTTCTGGCATTGGCACAGGAGGCGCGCCGTGATTAAGATCAAAGAGGCCATTGTGGTCGAAGGCAAATATGATAAAAACACCCTACGTCAGGTGGTGGATACAGCTGTATTCCAGACAGACGGTTTTGGGGTGATGAACAATAAAGAACTGCTGCAGCTTTTGCGGCAGGTTGCAGAAAGCCGCGGACTGATCGTTCTGACGGATTCCGATGGAGCGGGCTTTGTGATCCGCAACTATCTGAAAGGTGCGCTGCCAAAGGATCGCGTCCGTCATGCGTACATTCCCGATATTGCCGGTAAGGAAAAACGAAAAACTGCTCCCGGCAAGGAAGGAAAGCTGGGCGTAGAAGGTATGAAGCCGGAAGTGCTGCTGGAAGTGCTCCGCAATGCCGGCGCGACTTTTGAAGCTGGGGAAGCAGTTACACCCCGTCAGTCCATCACAAAAGCGGATTTTTACGAATGGGGACTGACCGGCAGTGCCGACAGCGCCAAAAAACGGCTGGAACTGCTGAAAAAACTGCATTTACCGGAACACATGAGTGCCAATGCCATGCTGGAGGCGCTGAATGTGCTCTATGACAGAGAAACCTTTGTTGAGGAAGTTTTATGATTGACTTATCCGTAAAAGATCTGGTCAAATCCTTTGATGCCGATCAGAATATTTTGGACGGCCTGAGCTTTGATGTGCAGGCCGGAGAACGTGTAGGCATCATGGGCCGTAATGGCGCGGGAAAGACCACCCTTTTTAAGATATTGACGGGCGAAATCGGGTATGATACCGGTGAAGTTACCTTTGCACCGGGTAAAAAGGTGGGCTTGATTTCCCAGATTCCCAACTATCCCGTGGATTATACCGTGGAAAAAGTGCTCCGCACAGCTTTTGCCGAACTTGCCGGTATCAAAGGAAAACTGGAAGTTCTGGAGCATCAGATGGCGGAAAACCCCACGTCTGAGGTCATGCGGCAGTATGATGATCTGATGAACCGCTATACCGTTGGCGGCGGCTATGATATGGATGTGGATCTGGAAAAGATCTGCAACGGTCTGAACGTGCCAAAATCCATGCGGGATCAGCTGTTTTGTGAACTTTCCGGCGGCGAAAAAACCAGAGTCAATCTGGCGCGTCTGCTGCTGGAAAAGACGGATATTCTGCTTCTGGACGAGCCCACCAACCATCTGGATATGAAGAGTGTGGAATGGCTGGAGGAGTATATTCTCAAATTCCGCGGCACGGTTCTGACCATCTCCCATGACCGCTATTTTCTCGATCGGATCGTCCAGAGAATTGTGGAACTCCGTGATGGCAAAGCAGAGTTTTATTCCGGAAACTATTCCTTCTATGTGGAGGAAAAACAGGCCCGCTACGAACTGCAGCTGAAGCAGTACGAGCAGGAGCAGGCGAAAATCAAACAGCTGAGTTACACGGTGGAACGCATGAAAGGCTGGGGTACCAACAACCGCACCATGTACCGCAGAGCCATGTCCATCCAGCACCGCATTGACCGGATGGAGCACTATGAGCGTCCCACCCAGGAAAAGCAGCTGCGGATGCGCTTTGAAGAAAAAAACTTTTATGGCGACGAAGTGTTCACCATTAAGAACCTCTCCAAATCCTTTGGGGATCGTATGCTGTTTTCGGATGTGGAGCTGGAGGTCAAGGGCGGTGAACGCATTGCGCTTTTGGGCGATAACGGCACCGGCAAATCCACCTTCCTGAAGATTTTGCTGCAGGAGGAAACGGGCACCACCGGCCGTATTCGCTTCGGTCCTACGGTCAAATCCGCCTACCTGCCCCAAATCATTCATTTTGACCACCCGGAGCGGACCCTCTATGACACCATGCTCTATGAAAAGAACTGCACCCCCCAGTCTGCCAGAGATCGTCTGGGTGCGTTTCTGTTTCAGGGGGAAGATGTATTCAAGCAGGTCAAATCCCTTTCCGGCGGCGAACAGAGCCGTCTGCGGCTGTGTATGCTCATGGATGAGAAGATCAATCTTCTGATTTTGGACGAACCCACCAACCATCTGGACATTGCTTCCCGGGAGTGGATCGAGGCTGCTGTGGAAGAATACGAGGGCACGCTGCTCTTTGTATCCCATGACCGTTATTTCGTAGACCGGTTTGCCACCCGTGTATGGGAACTGGAAGACGGCGGTATCCGGGATTTCAAATGTCCCTATGCAAAATACCGTTCCATCAAAGAACATGAAACTGCCCAGCGGCAGCCTGTGCCTGCGGAAAAGAAAGAGAAAAAAGAAAAGCCCAAGGCCAAAAATAACGATAAGCAGCTGGAAAAGAAACTCCGTGCCGTGGAGCGGGAAGTGGAAAAGCAGGAAACCCTTGTGGCATCCTACGATCCGCTCATCGAAGCGGCTGCTGCCGACTATCAGGAACTGAGCCGTCTGCTGGCGGAAAAGACCGAAGCAGAGCATGTTCTGGAAGACCTGATGGAGCAGTGGGAAATGCTCTCTATGGAAATGGAGGGGGAAGGCTGATGTGGATTATCATTGTGCTGATTGGCTTTGCTGTTATTTTGGCAGCAGGCCTGTGGGTGAAAAAAAGATATCCTAAATTCGGCAAGCTGATTTTGGCTTTGACTGCAGTGGGGGCATTGGTCATCGGTACAGCCACTGCCATTTGCTGGGAAAAGCCTTATGAAGACAAGCCTTATGATTATGCAGTTCTGCTTGGCGCATTGCTGGAAGATGGCAAACCCACCCCAGAACTGGAACGGCGGATGGAACTGGCGCTTGAATGGATGAAAACCGATGGAGAGACCATCCTCTTTGTCAGCGGCGGTGAGCCGAAAGATCAGGGCATTACCGAAGCGCAGGTCATGTACGACTGGCTGAAAGACCATGGTGCAGATGTTAGCCGCGTGGTCATGGAAGATCAGGCAGCGGATACCCTGCAAAACCTGCGTTTTTCCAAGGCGCTGGCAGAAACTATGGGACTGGAAACCGATACGGTTCTGCTCCTGTCCAGCGAGTACCATCAGACCAGAGCCGGTTTTCTGACAAATCAATTGGGGCAGGAAGCTGTGCATCTGAGCTGCAGAACACCTTTCATAAAGCATCTGGATGCTTCCTTCCGTGAAGTATTTGCGTTTATCAAAGCCTTTGCGGAGACCCTGTAAGTTGACTTTCCTGCCGAAAGTGATAGAATAATACTACTGAAAAATAAAGGAGAAAGTTCTCATGAGTTCCTGTTCCGGCAACTGCTCCTCCTGCGGAGAGAGCTGTTCTGATCGCAAGGCGGAAAGCCTTCTGGCGGAAGCCAATGCAAAATCCAATGTAAAGAAAGTCATTGCCGTCATGTCCGGCAAAGGCGGTGTAGGTAAGAGTACCGTGACCACTATGCTGGCGGTTGCTATGTCCAAGATGGGCTATAAGACTGCCATTCTGGATGCGGACATCACCGGCCCTTCCATTCCCAAGGCCTTTGGCTTGAACGAGCAGATCGTGGGTACTGATGACGGCATGATTCCTGCTGTCACAAAAACCGGCATCAAGGTCATGTCCATCAACCTGCTGCTCCCCGAGCAGACCGATCCCGTCCTGTGGCGCGGTCCTGTGGTGGGCGGTGCTGTCAAGCAGTTCTGGAGCGATGTATGCTGGGGCGATGTGGACTATATGTTCGTGGATATGCCTCCCGGCACCGGTGATGTGGCGCTGACGGTCTACCAGAGCCTGCCCATCGACGGCGTCATTCTGGTCACTTCTCCGCAGGACCTGGTTTCTATGATCGTAGAGAAGGCTGTGAAGATGGCAAGAATGATGAACATTCCCATGTACGGCTTTGTGGAGAACTACAGCTACTTCCAGTGTCCCGACTGCGGCAAGCAGCATAAGATTTTCGGCGACAGTAATCTGGATGCCGTGGCAATTGAAAATAATGTTCGCGTGCTGGCAAGACTGCCCATCGATCCCGAAACTGCCAGACTCTTTGATGCAGGTATGATGGAATTGGCAAATCTGGAGCCTGTGGCTGCAGCCGCAACGCTGATTTCCAAGGCTTGATTTTTTGACCCGTTCGGGTATAATAGAAGAAAAAACGACAGGAGAGATCCATTATGGCAAGAATTGAAAAGAACACCATCATCGGCGATGTGCTGGATATTGCCCCTCAGACCGCACCTCTGTTTATGGCCATTGGCATGCACTGCCTGGGCTGCCCCTCTTCCCGCGGTGAAACCGTCGAGGAAGCCTGCATGGTGCACGGTGTGGACTGCGAAGCCTTCCTGAAGCAGGTCAACTACTTCATCGAAGTCAGCGAAGAGCAGGCCAAGGAGCAGAAGTAAGATTTGCAACGAAAAAGGAGGCAGATGCCTCCTTTTTTGCTGATTTGAGGTTTTAGTATGAAAATACCCATTTCTCAGCGGCTGCTTTGCTGCGCTTCTCTGGTGGAGAAGGGTGCAAAAGTGGCGGATATTGGCTGTGACCACGGCTACTTAGGCATTTGGCTGCTGGAGCAGGGGATTGCCGCTTCTGTGGCTGCTTGCGACCTGCGCCCGCTGCCTTTGGAAAAAGCAAGAGAAAACGCAGCCCTATTCGGTACAGCAGACAAGATGACTTTTGCCGTGGCGGATGGACTCGCAGCCATTGAACCCAATACAGTCGATACGGTTGTCTGTGCCGGTATGGGCGGCGATTGCATTGCCCATATTCTGGAATGTGCGCCTTGGGTCAAAAATCCTGTTTATACCCTGATTCTGCAGCCCCAGACCTCCGGCAATGATCTGCGGCGGTACTTGGGTGAAAACGGGTTTACCATTGAACGGGAAGAACTGGTGCAGGACAGCGGCTTTTTGTATTTCACTATGGTGGTGCGGTATGGGAATGGAAAGCCTTTGACTCCCGGTGAGCAGTACCTGTCCAGACAGCTGCTTCATTGCGGCTCCGATCTGCTGCCGGACTATTTTGACCGGGTGCTTCGGGCCTTGGAAAAGACGGTGGCAGGTATGGAAAAGAGCAAACAGCCCCCGGAAAAGCTGGACTACTACCGGCAGGCATTACGCGAAGTGCAGGAAATGAGG
>JAZNFJ010000142.1:0-3306 GCA_045589035.1 Candidatus Avilachnospira sp.
CTTGACCTTACGCATCTTCTCGGTGGTGACCAGCCGCATAATGGGGGGCTGAATCATGGGGATCAGCGCCATGTAGGAATAAGCCGCAATGGCGATGGGACCCAGCAGCTCCGGAGCCAGCTTGGAGGTGAGGAAGATGGCAGTAGGGCCATCCGCACCGCCAATGATACCGATAGAAGCAGCCTGCTCACCGGTAAAGCCCAGAGCCACAGCACCGACATAGGCCACAAAGACACCCAGCTGAGCAGCTGCACCCAGCAGCAGGCTCTTGGGGTTGGACAGCAGCGGACCGAAATCGGTCATAGCACCGATGCCCATAAAGATCAGCGACGGATACACGCAGGATTTGACACCGATGTACAGAATGTCCAGCAGGCCGCCTTCCACCATGATGGTGCCATAGCCGATCTCGTGGGCCATAAACTGGCTCCACAGTTCGGGGTGGTACAGACCGCCGCCGGGCAGATTGGTCAGCAGGGTACCGAAAGCGATACCCACCATCAGCAGGGGCTCAAACTGCTTGACGATGCCCAGATACAGCAGCACGCAAGCAACAGCGATCATCACAAGGAACTTCCAGCCGCCATCGGCAACGAATGCCATGAAGCCGGACTGGTTCCAAAGGTTTAACAAAGTTTCCGCAACATTCATTGTGGATCCTCCTTATGCCAGAACGACCAGAGGTGCACCGGTGTCCACCACGGAACCCTTGGAGGTCACGACCTGTGCGACAGTGCCATCGCGAGGGGCAACGATCTCGTTTTCCATCTTCATGGCTTCCAGAATCACCAGCAGGTCGCCGGACTTGACAGCCTGGCCGGCGGAAACAGCCACATTGAGGATGTTGCCGGGCATGGGAGCAGCCACCACTTCGCCTGCAGCCACTGCAACAGGCGCAGCTGCGGGTGCGGGAGCAGCGGCAGGCGCAGCTGCGGGTGCGGGTGCTGCAGCAGGTGCGGGAGCAGCGGGAGCAAATGCTTCATACTCATCCAGCAGGATGGCCTTGCCGGCTTCTACTTCAACCTCATAGGTTTTGCCGTTGAGGGTAACTTTATACTTCATCTTTCTTGACCTCCTTGATGGATTTGAACCGCAGTTCGTTCAAGGGTTTGCCCGTCTGCTCGGCAACAATGGCCATGATCATGGCAGCATCACGTTCGGGCGTATCATAGAGCTTGCAGGGGCCGGCAGAGCCGGGGGCTTCCGGACCGGCAGCAATATCCATGGGAGTGGGCTCAGCTGCAGGTGCGGCAGCCTTCTTGGTCTTGCCGGACATGATCTTGCCCATAACGATGACCACGACCATCAGCAGGAACAGGCCCAGGAACACCACGGCATAGCCCAGCACGCCGGTCAGCGCAGCATCGCCCAAAGGGATAGCGGTAAGAGTGTTCATCATCACTTGCCCTCCTTAGATGGCTTCGATCACATAGGTGCAGACCTTTTCTTCGTCTGCCTTGCGCTTTTCCAGGAACTTTCTGGCCTGATCGGGGAAGCAGATGTAGCTCATGACATCCTCTTCGGTCTTCCACAGATCGCCCAGTTCTTCCTTTGCCTTGGCGAAGTCTTCGCCGGTGCGCTTCTGGTCCTCGATACGGCAGTCCACAGGAGCATCCATACCGGCTTCGGCCAGAACTCTTGCCTGAATCTCCTCGTTGACGGGAGCGGGAGCAATACCGTACTCGCCCTTGAAGTAAGCCTTGACCTCCTTGGAGATCTGCTTATAGCGCTGGCCCAGCAGAACATTGGTAACGGCCTGGTTGCCGACCATCTGGGACAGGGGCGTGACCAGAGGAGGATAGCCCAGGTCCTTGCGGACTGCAGGAATCTCTTCCAGAGCAGCTTCAAACTTATCCATAGCCTTCATATCGGTCAGGTTGGCGATCATGTTGGAGAGCATGCCGCCGGGGACCTTGTAGACCAGAGCCTGTGCGTCGGTGGCCATGGACTTGGGGTTCAGGGTCTTGTTGTCGATGTACTTCTGCTTGATGGGCTTGAAGAAATCGTTGACCTTGTTGATGGCTTCTTCATTGAGGCCGGTTTCCACACCGTACTGCTGCATGGCGTAAAACAGGGTCTCGGTGGCAGGCTGGGAAGTACCGTTGGAGAAGCAGGAAGTGGCGGTATCCACCACGTCGATGCCGGCATCGATTGCCTTGGTCACGGTCATATAAGCCATACCGGTGGTGCAGTGGGTGTGCAGAATCAGAGGCATGTCGCCCACAGCATCCTTGATGCCCTTGATGAGGCCTTCTGCCTCGAAGGGGCTCATGGTACCTGCCATATCCTTCAGGCAGATGGTGTCAAAGCCCATGGACTTCAGTTCCTTGCACATTTCCACATACTTGGAAACGGTGTGGACAGGGCTCTGGGTGTAGGAAATGCAGCCGGAAGCCACAGTGTTGGCAGTTGCGTACTTCTTGGTGGCATCCAGGGCAGTGCCCAGGTTGCGGAAGTCGTTCAGTGCGTCAAAAATACGCAGGATGTCGATGCCGTTCTTGATGGACAGTTCCACGAACTTCTCCACCACGTCATCATGATAGTGCTTGTAGCCCAGCAGGTTCTGACCGCGCAGCAGCATCTGCAGCTTGGTGTTGGGCATATTCTTACGGATGTTCCGCAGACGCTCCCAGGGATCTTCACCCAGATAGCGCAGGCAGGAGTCAAAGGTTGCTCCGCCCCAGCACTCCACGGAATAGTAGCCGGCCTTGTCCATTTCCTGCAGAATGGCCTCGTAATCGGCATAGGGCAAGCGGGTGGCCATCAAAGACTGGTTGGCATCACGCAAAACAGTTTCGGTAAACTGAACTTTTTTCAATGGATACACCTCCAAAAATGTTTATCTGTGAAAACTTTGGCGCATTGCAAGAGGTTCTGCTTACAATGCGCCGGGAAGATGAGGGTCGGAGCGACCCTCATCGGGTGAATTTCAATTACTCAGCCTTGGGACCTGCAGCGACCAGAGCCTTGCCCTCGTCATTGCCGGTGTACTTGGCGAAGTTCTTCACGAAGCGGGCAGCCAGATCCTTGGCCTTGGTATCCCACTCAGCTGCATCGGCATAGGTGTTTCTGGGGTCCAGAATGTTGGTGTCGACACCGGGCAGAGCGGTGGGCACTTCGAAGTTGAAGTAGGGGATGGTCTTGGTTTCGGCCTTCAGGATGGAGCCATCCAGAATGGCGTCGATGATGCCGCGGGTATCCTTGATGGAGATACGCTTGCCGGTGCCGTTCCAGCCGGTGTTGACCAGGTAAGCCTTTGCGCCGGACTTTTCCATCTTCTTGACCAGCTCTTCGCCGTACTTGGTG
>JAZNFJ010000143.1:0-3229 GCA_045589035.1 Candidatus Avilachnospira sp.
GCTTCCCATCCATACCCACACCGGTCTGCGGGAAATCTACGCAGGAAAATGGGAAGGCATCACCTTTCACCAGATCGCCGAACGGTATCCGGAAGATTTTGCGGTATGGCTGAACGATATTGGTTCATGTTGTCTCACCGGCGGCGAAAGTGTCCGTGATATGCAGGCCCGTGCCATCCGCACCATCGAACAGATCGTCATGGAAAACATTGGACGAACCATCTGTATTTCCACACACGCCACGGTTCTCCGGGCACTGCAGTGTTTATGGTCAGGCAAGAAACTGTGTGACATGAAGGATATCGAATGGTCTGCCAATGCTTCCATTACCTCTGTCTGTTATGAGGAAGATATGTCATTTCATGACCTGTTCATCGGTCAGTGTTCTCATCTGGATACCGGGAATATCACCATGCCGGTCCACTGCTGAAAGAACAACAGATTCTGTATTCTTCACTTTTCTTGTCCAACCCCACACCTGATTACATCAAACTCTATGGTGCTTTCATGAAGCATGGTGATACACGGGAAATCATTCCCATCACTGATTTTGCTGATGTGATTGATCCCCTGATTCGTTCTGTTTTTCCTGACGTTACGGTACGCTTTACAAAGTATTTCTTCCATCTGGATCCATCACCTACTGAAGAAGATTTCAGCAGAATCAATGATATATTTCATAACAGCGCTGTATTCCGGGAGAAAATCGTTTATTCCAAGGTGATCATGCTGCAGGAAGAATACGATGTTTTCAATGACATAAACCATACACTGGAACCTGATTTCAATTCTATGTACCTTTACTACTTAGGTATGATTGACCCTACCCTGCCATCTCCTGACACAGAACTGGAAGAATTCACAGTTACCCCCAATGAAGATGTTCTTAAAGAACTGGAAGCAGATCAGGAGCCTCTGGATAATTCTTTCGAGATCATCTGTGTTCGCACTTCCAATCATGTTGAACCGGATGAGGAATACATATAATAATCTTAGTTTCCATCAGAAACAACCCGGAGGTCACAGGATGAAGATTCTATTATTTAGCTCAGTTTAGGATATTGGATACAGTCATATAACCTTTACAGGACATTCTATGATCTTATTACAGGAACCCACATTCTATTTACTTGATTGAAATGTAGGTCGCTTTACAGGGCACTCTGGAGGCTCTGGCGGATTTGATTATGTCGGTCAAACAGGCTGCTGGGGCTGTCGATATCCTTTTTTCGGTTAAATGGATGCCGGTAACAATTCATTAGTTCGTTAGGACTATCTCCAATAAACAGAATTGTCAGCATCTGCCGTTATGGTGGATGTTGGCTTTTCTGCGCTGTGGAGTATGTTGGGAGATGGTAAGGAGTTGCTTGGGAGAATATATGCGGTAGGAGTTACTTGCCATCTGAACATCATACACAACAAAATCAGCGAAAATATACTTTCTGAAAACTTTGCGCAAAACTGCCGTCCCTTTCAAATGCTGGAATTGCCAGGTAACATAAGGAAAAACGGTAGTTTCAAAGTGACGGCAGAATGTCAAACTCAGTTGGAACCTATACTGGCCATAAGGAGAATTTCCAGGTCTTCCTTGTCATCTGAACATCTCGCCGAGAGAAAAGCTGCACCATCCGCCTTTGTGACGGATGGTGTTTTTGCTTAGTCCAGTGGGAAGGATTCGACATCTTCACATTTCAGAAGCTCTTCCAGCTTGATTCTGTCCACATAGATCTTGTTGCCGATTCGCTTATGATCCAGGTATCGGATTACAAATTTTCTGGCTTTCTTTTTGCTCATGGGCAGGCAGCTTTCGATTACTTTGAAGATGCTCCATTTCTTGCGTTACAGACTGGGGATTCTGGATTTGTATGTCTCCAGAATGTTCTTGTTGGCACTGTCGCCCTGATCAGTATTGGCGCTGGTAAAGACAGGAGGGGTCATACCCTTCTGCAGCAGCAACTCCACGGTGTTCACCAGGACCAGGTTTACCAGCGTGATGTCGATGACGGAGGAGGTGGGAGCGATCTTCTGAGGAAGACCATCCAGAGATACGGAAGCATCGCCCACAATGCCTCCGTTGTCCAGCACAAAGTCGCAGACCTGATACAGATTCAGGCTGCTGCTGTGGCGGGAAGTTACATTTGAAGTATGATTCATAGAGGTGATGGCCACGGTGACAGCCCCCCGTTTTTTTGCTTCCAGGGCCGCATCGATGATGGCGCAGTTTCGTCCGGAATTGGAGATCAGGAACAGCACATCACCCTTGCCCAGGGGGGTATGGGAGACCACCGCATTGCCCAGACCTTCCAGCCGTTCATAGCTGCTGGACTTGCTGGCACCTTCGTGGAGCATCAGATCGGTCTCCAGAATGGGGTAGATGCTGGCCAGACCGCCGGCACGGTAGAAGGGCTCCTCACAGATCATATGAGAATGACCGGTACCGAAAAAATAGAGCAATCCGCCATTATAGATACAATCGGCACAGACTTCGGCAACCTGTTCGATCACCTGCTCCTGGGTGTTCTCCAGTTTTTCCAGAAGTTTCTGGATATTTCTCAAATACTCTTTATTCATACACAAATGCCCCTTTCCCTTATTCAGCCATCAGCGCAGCAATCAGATCGATACAGGTCTGAAGCCGCTGCAAAATGGTATCTGCTTTTACATATTCATCCATCGTATGGGAAAACTCACCTTCGGCACCCATACCGTCGATCACCGGGATTCCCATGCCGGCAGCAAAGGAACCGTCACTACCGCCGCCGTGGGTACGGGGCTCCATGATCAGACCATTTTGCTCTGCGCAGACCCGGGCTTTTTCATAAAGCTTTCGGGAACACTCGGTTTGCTGCATGGGTGGACGCCGGCCAAGGACTTTGACGGTTGAGCTGACATGAGGATCACCGGTGTCGGCGGCAATACGATGGATCGCTTCCAGCAGAGGCTCCGCCATTTCCGGTTCATAGAAACGGACCTCGGCACTGAGGCTGGCTTCTGCGGCTACCACATTGATCTTGCCGGTACCGCCGGAAATGCTGCCCACATTGATGGAAATACCTCTCTCGTCGTCCCGGAGGGTATACAGATTGCAAATGATCCGGCTCAGTGCCTATATGGCGCTGTGTCCCAGGTGGTAATTGACACCGGAATGGGCTGCCACACCGGCGGTGGTAATGTTAAAGGCCATCAATCCCTTTCTGGCGACGGTACAGTAGCCGGGTTTGGAAGGTTC
>JAZNFJ010000144.1:0-33035 GCA_045589035.1 Candidatus Avilachnospira sp.
GGTCCTTGGCAATGACCACAAAAATTTTTCTCTCCTGCCGGGGTTTGACAAAATTTTTACTTTCTCTGTGCTATACTTGCCTTACAGCGTTACCAAAGGACGAGTTCAAGCATCCGCGTCCCAAATGCTTTGCCCGGGGAATTTCCCCGGGCCTTTTTTCTTGACCTTTTCCTGCCTTTTCGGTATCATGGTCTTGTGAGGTGATACTATGGATGAACAGATGATGCTGGAGGCGCTGGCTTTGGCAAAGGAGGCGGCAGCAGAGGGAGAAGTCCCTGTTGGCTGCGTGATTACCTTGGACGGAAAAATCGTCGGCCGGGGCAGAAACCGCCGGGAGATGGGCAAAAATGCTCTTGCCCATGCGGAGATCGAAGCCATCCATGATGCCTGCAAGACTCTTGGTGGCTGGCGGCTGTGGCGATGCACCCTCTACGTGACTCTGGAACCCTGTCCCATGTGTGCCGGTGCCATTATCAATGCCAGAATACCGAGAGTGGTCTATGGGGGCAAGGATGTCCGTTTTGGTGCCTGCGGCTCTGTGACGGATCTGTTTGCCATGCCCTTCAATCACCGCCCGGAAGTGGAAAGCGGTTTGATGGAAGAAGAATGTCTTGCATTACTGCAGGAATTTTTCCAGAAACTTCGCAGCAAGCGCAAAAAGAAACAATCGGACTTTATACTGGATTAAAAAAGACCGCTGTTCCTTTGAACAGCGGTCTTTGTGTATGCAATTACTTCTTTGCCAGGGCGTTTTTCAGCCAGTTCTTGCCGTCTACGAAGCGGGAAACGATGAAGGACACCACATAGTCGCCGGCAGCATTGATCATGGTGGCGGGAGGATCGACCAGATTGCCGATGACCACCAGAATGGGGAATGCCAGTTCCATCTGGGTGGGGAAGAAGATGGAGCAGATGATGTACTCGCCGATATAGCCGCCGCCGGGGACACCGGACATACCCACGGAGGAGAGAACGGCCACCAGAATAACAGGAATCAGCATGCCCCATGTGAACTGCTGACCGAAGACACCGAAGACAAAGGCGATCTTCAGCACGCAGGAGAAGCAGGAACCGTCCATGTGCATGGTGGCGCCCAGAGGCAGAACGATGTCGGAAACATCCTTGGAAATGCCGGTGGCTTCTGCGGCATCCATGTTGGTGGGGATGGTAGCCACAGAGGAGCAGGTTCCCAAAGACACCATGGCAGGCCGAAGAATGTGCTTGAACATGGTCTTTGCGCCGCCTCTGCCGCCGCCAAAGCGGGCAAACAGGGGGAATGCGGTGAACACATAGATAAAGCAAAGAGGATAGTAGACAGCCAGGCCACGGCCGTAGTCAGCGGTGATCTGAGGGCCGTAGGTTGCAACCAGATCGGCAAAGAAACCGAAGAAGGCGATGGGAGCATAGTAGGTGATGATCTTGACGAACTTCATCATAACCTCAGACAGGCTCTCCAGGAACTTTGCCACAGGCTGACCGGCTTTTCCTGCCAGATTGACAGAGAAACCAAAGAGCAGGGAGAACACAATCAGGGGCAGCATGGCTCTGCGGCTCAAAAGGCCTACGAAGTCTTCTGCGGTAAAGAAGTTGACGATCAGCTGGGAGAAGCTGGCATATTCACCCATTTCCTCTGCTGGGATATTTTCCCAGGGAACCAGAACAGGAGGGAAAATCTTCAGCAGCACGAACATAATGAATGCGGCGATGGCGCCGGTGACCACAAAAGTGGCGATAGTCCAGCCCATAATCTTACCGGCACGCTTGCGGCTGCCCATATTGGCAACGGCACCGGCAATGGAAGCGAAGACCATGGGGACGACCACGCAGAACATCATATTGATGAACAGGGTGCCCAAAGGCTTCAGCACAGATGCACCGGAGAGCAGATTGCCGTCAGCATCGTAGATATTGGGGAACACAGCACCGACGATACAGCCCAGAATAATGGCAGCCAGCATGATCAGCAGCAGACCATAATTCTTGAGGAACGAGGATTTTTTCAGTTCGGTTGACATGTCTTTTCCTCCTTTTATGCATTTGCTTCATTACAATATACCGGATAAATTTCCGTCTATGACCTCATTATACACAAAATGTTGGAAGAGGTAAAGAAAATTTATTTGGAAATTGCACAAAAAGGGGAACTTTTGCGGTGGCTGCGCCTTTCCCTTGACGATGGAGCCAAAGGGTGGTAAAATATACGGGCATGCCGGTGTGGTGGAATGGTAGACACCAGGGACTTAAAATCCCTTGCAGGCAACTGCGTACCGGTTCGAGTCCGGTCACCGGCACCAAAGCAAAAGGACACCTCACAAATGAGGTGTCCTTCTTTTTCTGCACCTGCGGCGCAGACTCGAACCGCAGGTGAGAGTCTGGGGAGCGAGCCGACCGCTGCCGGTGGCAGGGGGAGGGAGGCGAGCGAGTGGCTGCGGTCAAAATTCTGCGAAGCGAACAGCAAGTAAAGAATTTTGACCGCAACAGGGCGCCGGCATGCTGCCATTGACAAAACGATGATACAAAGATATAGTTGCTTTAGAAGGGAGAGGGTGGACTTGAAATCATTCATTTTGAGAATTTTGAAAAAGAAGAATCACGCAGAACAGAGATCTGAAACGCCAAGAAACTTATTCGATTTTTTGGCGGATGTCAATTACCGGGTGGTGGAACCGCCGCTCACGGAAGACGAAATCTCAAAACTGGAAGAGTTAAATGAAATCACCTTTCCCGGTGAATACAGACAATTTCTAACAACGATTGGAAACGGAATCAAAATTGATCGTGGTGAAAGAGGCACCAGATATATTTACGGTTTCCCTCGGCCCATTGAGAAACATGCCAACAGACGGTATAAATGGGATTTTATATTTGAGACAGCGTATCATCGACGCGAGAAGACCCATAAGTTTTCTTTTCCTGAGGATTGTTTGGATATAGATGATCATGATGAAGAAATTTGCAAGCAATGCCGCCATAAGGATTCTTGCTTCTATTCGGATGCAGGCGATCTAGATGACTATGACAATGTGATTTATAACGGTGCGTGTCCGCTCTGTTACGCAGGCTGTACATATACCTACTTTTTGGTTTTAAACGGCAGTCATCGCGGTGAGGTTTGGATCAATAATGAAGATGATGATTTTGCGCCCACAAAGGCTTCTTTTTCTGAGTTTTTGAAATGGGTGGCAACATCCCCTGTGTATTGATACGATTATAGAGGTTTTAATTTGCTATGATAGATATAAAAAGACAAAGGTGAAGACCTCTGCTTTTACAACTTCAGCGCATAAATACTACCCGTAAGGTCGGAAGAAACATTCTGTTGTACAGATTACGGGACTTCCGATATAATAGAATTAAAGCAAAGGGGTGATGACTATGGGGCTGCTCGCCAGTGTGTTCAGAAAGAAGAATAAGTACTATTCGTATTCTGTGAAAGAGATACTACAAAATTATTTTGGCATAGATGCAATGAATACCATGCGACAGCGTGGGGAGCAAGTTTTTGACCTGGAAGATCGCAAGAAACTGCTGCCTTTGGCTTGGCAGTTCGCAGATAAAGAGGCTAGGAATCTGTTTCTGGACAACCGGTTTTTGCTGGATACCGTCCTTGAGGATGATCAGATTGTGTATCTGTATCAAGAGGGTGAAGCCAGGTATGCCATGCCCATGTTTATGGTGCAGGGCAGAGAACTGCCCTTCTCCATTGACTTTTCCTATGCACGCAGAATCGTGGAAAAATGGAAAGCGGCTGGATATGAAACGAGATTTTGCTGCCAGCATGTTGAAATGGAACAGTATGCCGAGCACGTTCGCTTCTGTAGTGGAAAATACAATTCTGTAAGTGCTTTAATTGAAAACAAAGGCAAACCCATGTTTATATGTGATTCCCACGAATGCATTCCGGGGTATTTTGCAGATTTTGTTCGGGTGCTGAGAGAAATGGACATTCGTGAATGGGAATGTCTTTTTGAGCAGAGTGTTTTCGTATCTACCGGAGAGAGAGAAGAAAAAGTTCTTGCCTCTGGGATGATGGAGGTTAGAGAGTTCCTTCAGTCGCACGGAATCGTTCGGGCTTGTTTTCAAAAATATGAAAATACCAATGTCTATAGAAGAATCTTGCTGGTGGGGGATCAGGAACTTTGCATCTGGATCAATGCAAGAAACTTGATTTATAAGATCAGTCTGTCACAGCATGACGGAACACCTGTGATCCCTTGGGAAATTTCTAATAAAAGGGGCTCTTTGCAGCAACGCATTCCAAAACTCCAAAGTGTTCGACCGTTAAATATTGAACAACTGCATGGATATGGAATCCAGATGACCTATGCCGACGGCAGCTTGCGGAATTACTACATGAGGATGTTCTCGACACCCCAAGTGCCGGAGCAGGTGCAGGTAGCCAGTTATGTTTTTGATGAGAAAATTCTTGGCAGCGTTGCTGTACACGGTAATGGTGTTCGCTTTGAAAACGGTTACATTGTAGAACCGCATATCCTGTTCTATGACAGCTTTCGGCAGCTGCAGCCGCAGATTACCGGCGAAAAATGCTGTAAGATAGGGGAGAAGGTCCTTCGCTCAAAATATCGTCTGCCGTCAAGAGAATTTAAGTCCCATTTTTCTGCGAAATGTTTCCGTGGGGAAAGGGGTGAATGCTATGGACCTGCGTGGGCATTTCTGGACCGGGATGGAAACAGAATCTCTGATGCGGCATTTTACTCCATCGGCATGGAAAATGGTTACCGTAAGGTCTGTATAGAGCCGACAGGAAAGTATGGAATTCTTCTGGATGACGGCAGCTGGCTGGCACCGCCTGTATATACCTCCATCAGCAGCCTTAGAGGGGGCTGTGGAAAAGCTGTTCGCGAAGTGGATGGGAAGCAGGAACAGTTTTTGCTTACCATCGATGGAGAGGAATTGCCATTCAGCCATAAGATCGACACAGATATGTTTGAATTTGGGCAGTGCCTTTGCCCCTTTGATACTGCCACGGAGCGGATTTCAGCACCGTCGCCCGGTTTTTATCTGGATTACAAGGATGTATGTGCGGGAAACTGGGGCTTTGTAGATGTGGAGGGCAATGTTGTTGTGGAACCGAAATATGTGTATGCCATCGGGTTCTACAACGGCGATACCCGCAGTGTGGTTGCGAGATTTGTGGATGGTCGGCTCTGCTGGGGTGCCATCGATAAATCAGGAGAAGAGGTCATTCCCTGCATCTATGAGGAATTGTATACCCGATGGGGCGATGCTTTTGCTTTCAAACGGCAGGGGGAAGAATACTATGGAGTGATGGATGCTGATGGAAATGTTCTGGCAGAACCGCAGTTTGACTATTTTGATTCCTATCATGCAGAGCATCGCCTGCTGACGGTGGGGGATCATGAGGATGCTCTGGGTGTCTATTCTCTGGATCGGCAGGAATGGATCATTCCGGTGGAGTATGACTATGTGAGCTACGGCGAGCATATGATCAGCTGCGAAATTGCGTACACATGCAAAGACCGGTATTTTGACTATTCCGGAAAGGAATTGGACTTTTCAGAATATGAGAGTGTGCATGAGGAAGAGAATGGACTCCTTTGGGCAAAGAAAAATGAAAAAATCGGTTACATCAAGACGGATGGAACGGAGGTCGTTCCCTTTATTTTGCAAAGTAGCTTCGGCGCAGATATAGAACTTTATAAAAAAGGGTATCTGATAACGGGAGAGCGGAAGAAGAAAGGCTTTGCCACAGTTGGCGGGCGGGAGATTTTGCCGGAGAAGTATTCGGAAATCAATGTCTATAAGGATTTCCTGATCGCTTCGGAACGGAACGATTGCAACTGGTGTATCCGAGATACTCTGTTTGATTATGAAGGCAGACAGCTTCTGCCGGGTCCTTATCGGAATATATGCTTTGATAAGGATACTGGAGAAATGAGTGCCAGAACACCATTTGGCAGAGAGTATTTTGAATTGGCTTGACTCAACTAAAAGATCCTCGGGGAAGTTGCGAAGTGCTTATAAACAAAAAGCCAGAGGCTTTTGCCTCTGGCTTTTTGTTTGCATTACTTCTTGCAGGCTCTCTGGAACAGCTTCACCAGTTCCACAATGGGAATGACCAGGAAGCCAAGGGCCAGAGCAATGCCGTACTCGGTGGGGCCCACAGGTACAAAGCCGAAGGCATTGGCCAGGAAGGGAACTTCCAACAGCAGGGTGGTCAGAACCAGAGAGCCGATCATAGCTGCCCACAGGACCTTGTTGTGGCCCTTGAGGGAGAAGATGGACTTTCTCTGGGAACGCAGGTTGAAGGAATGGAAGATCTCGCACATGCTCATGGTCAGGAAGGCCATGGTCATGCCGTGGTCGGAAGCGCCAAAGGCACGGAGCGCGCCGAAGGAACCGATGGCGGGATCCATCATGCTGCCGATGAGATAAGAAATGATGGTCAATGCAGTAACGAGAATACCCTGATAAGCGATATCCACGAACAGGCCACCGGCAAAAATGCCCTCACGGGAATCCCGGGGAGGACGCTGCATGGTGTCCGGTTCTGCTTCTTCCATGCCCAGAGCCAGAGCGGGGAAGCAGTCGGTGACTAGATTGATGAACAGCAGGTGTACAGGCTTCAGCAGGGTGAAGCCCATCAGGCTTGCGGCAAAGACACCCAGAACCTCAGACATATTGGAAGCCAGCAGGAACTGGATTGCCTTGCGGATGTTGTCGTAGATACGGCGGCCTTCGCCAACAGCGGCAACGATGGTGGCAAAGTTGTCATCGGCCAGAACCATGTCTGCCACATTCTTGGTGACATCGGTACCGGTGATACCCATGCCGACACCGATGTCGGCAGCCTTGATGGAGGGGGCATCGTTGACACCGTCGCCGGTCATGGCGGCGATGGCATCGTTGGCCTTCCATGCAGTGACGATACGAACCTTGTGTTCCGGCTGCACGCGGGCATAGACACCGTACTTCTTCACAAATTCACAGATTTCGTCGTCGGAGATCTTATCCAACTCCGCACCGGTAATGGCTTCGGAGGCATCGGTGATGATGCCCAGTTCCTTGGCGATGGCAACGGCGGTGTCCTTGTGGTCGCCGGTGATCATGACGGCGCGGATACCGGCATTGCGGCATTCTTCGATGGCGGCTTTGACCTCGGGACGGACAGGATCGATCATACCGGTCAGACCCAGGAAGATCAGTTCCTGTTCCAAAAACTCGGGGCTGTTGTCGGCGGGCTTTTCGGCCCAGTCCCGCTTGGCGGCTGCCAGAACACGGAGCGCCTTGTCGGCCATGGCCTTGTTCTGCGCCATGATTTCGGTGCGTTTTTCCTCGGTCATGGGCTTGACTTCGCCATCTTCATAATAGTAGGCGCAGCGGGAGAGCACCACATCGGGACCGCCCTTGGTGTACTGCACGAAGCTGCCATTCTGGTCATGGACGGTGGACATCATCTTTCGACCGGAGTCAAAGGGTGCTTCATCCACACGGGGCGTGGTCTTTTCCAGATCCTGCTTTTTCAGACCCAGAGAGCAGGCAAAGTTGACCAGGGCGCACTCGGTGGGTTCGCCTTCCGCCTGATCGTTTTCGTTGAGGTTGGCATCGGAACAGAGTGCCATGGCGGTTGCCACCAGTTCCGTGGGACCCACATGATCCACCACGGTCATTTTGTTCTGGGTCAGGGTACCGGTCTTATCGGAGCAGATGACCTGGGTGCAGCCCAGGGTTTCCACAGCGGTCAGACGACGGATCACGGCATTGCGTTGGGACATTTTGGTGACACCGATGGAGAGCACCACGGTCACAACGGTTGCCAGACCCTCAGGAATGGCGGCGACAGCCAGAGAAACGGCAGTCATAAAGGTTTCCAGAATGATCTCCAGATGGAAATCGCCTTCCATCAGCAGGTTGAAGGCAAAGATGAAAATGCAGATACCCAGGACCATTTTGCTGAGGAGTTTGCCCAGTTCATCCAGCTTGCGCTGCAGGGGGGTCTGTTCTTCCACAGTAGCAGCCAGTGCGCCGGCAATTTTACCCATTTCGGTGTCCATGCCGGTGTTGGTGATCACAGCCTTGCCACGGCCATAAACCACAGTGGAGCCCATATAGCACATATTCTTCCGGTCACCCAGAGGAATTTCTTCCTGCCCCTCCGCCAGACCCAGGGTTTCCAGAACTTTGTTGACAGGGACAGATTCGCCGGTCAGCGTGGCTTCTTCAATCTTCAGACTGGCATTTTCGATGATGCGTCCGTCGGCGGGAACGGCATCGCCGGCTTCCAGAATGACAATGTCACCGGGGACCAGTTCATCGGAATGAAGGGAAATCATTTTTCCGTCACGCAGGACTTTACAGGTGGCGGCTGTCATGGTCTGCAGGGCTTCAATGGCGGCTTCCGCCTTGCTTTCCTGGAACACACCCAGCACGGCATTGAGCAGAACCACAGCCAGAATGATGACCACTTCTGCCATTTCGTTGTGGCCTGCCAACAGGTTGGTGGCGGCGGATACACCGGCGGCGATCATCAGAATGATCAGCATGGGATCTTTCAGCTGGGCCAGGAAGCGCTGGAGCAGGGAGGGTTTTTCGGCCTTTTTCAGTTTGTTGGGGCCGTAGGTTTCCAATCGGCTTTTGGCTTCGGCAGAGGACAGACCCTCAGTGCTTGTGCCAAACTCCTGCAGAACCTCTTCTGAGGTCCGGGTGTAGAGCTTTTCCATGGTATCTCTCCTTGTTTTACTGGACAATCAAATGGCGACTGTCTGTAGTTTTGCTTGATCTGGCAGGTTTTATCAGTGCTGCAACAAAAAAGAGACTTATCTGCATGTTGCAGATAAGTCTCGTCATTTCAGATGGTACCAGAACTTCCGTTCGGGTGTTGGTGCCATCGCGCTTACGCGCCGACTACTCCCTTATTACGATTATTATAGCAGAAGGAAAAGCTGCTTGCAAGTATTTTCCTGCGATCAAAACTCCATAGACTGCTTGCCGAGGGCTTTTTTGATGGCCAGGGCAAGAACAGGGGCAATGACGATGGCAACGGCGGCATTGAAAGCTGTGGCAGGCAGCTTCATGACCACGGTGGCGGCCGCCGCACCGGGTGTCAGACCGTGGATCAGAAGTCCGGAGTAGAAGTAACTCTTTGCCAGATACAAAGCAGCATAGGCAGCAGCGCCGGCGATGGTGGCGAGGAGGGCTTTTCCATAGCCCCATGGGGTTTTTCTTCCTAAACGGATCACAAAGCCGGCAGCCAGACCGTAGGCGAATTTCAGAAGGAAGGTCAGCCAGCATTCGGAAATGTACAGGGGGTTGAACACATCGTAAAAGGCAGAACCGATACCGGCAGCCAGACCACCCAGCCAGGGACCCAGCAGGATGCCGGACAGAGCGCACAGAATGTTGCCGAGGTGGAAAGATGTAGTACCGGCAATGTCCAGCGGAATTGTAATGCGGATGGCGGAGCCGACGCAGGTCAGTGCTGCCAGAAGTCCGGTGAGGACGATTTTTTTGGTGGTCAGTTTCTGCTTCATGGGAATCCCTCCGGGATGTCTGTTATGCCCTTATTATAACGAAAACTGACCCTAAATAAATAGTCAGTTTAAGAATGTTATATATGGCCAGATTTGGAAAATGTCCCCCTTGTCATTTTCCGGCTTTTCTATTATAATAAAGAAAAAACATTGGAGGGATCGACTATGATCGCCATTGCATGTGACCATGGCGCATACGCGCTGAAAGAAAAACTGAAGAAGCACCTGGAAGCCAAGGGTCTGGAGTATAAGGACTTTGGCACCTATTCCACCGACAGCTGTGACTACCCCGACTTTGCCGGCCCTGCCGCTGAGGCTGTTGCCGCCGGTGAATGTGACCGCGGTATCGTCCTTTGCACCACCGGCATCGGTGTGTCCATCACCGCCAACAAGGTCAAGGGCATCCGCTGCGCACTGCTGTCCGATGTCATGTCCGCTCGTCTGACCCGTCAGCACAACGACACCAACATGATGGCCATTGGCGCCGGGGTGGTGGGCGAAATGCTGGCGCTGGAAATCATCGATACCTGGCTGGGTACCGAGTTTGAAGGCGGCCGCCACCAGCGCAGAGTGGAAAAACTCATGTCCTACGAAAAGTAAGAGAAAACAACAAGACCGCGTCATGGAATGACGCGGTCTTTTCTTTATTCTTCGGGGTACCGGCAGGGAATGTCGTGGTCGAGGAAGAATTTCTGCCAGCTTTCCGGGGGCTTGCAGTTGGTGACTACCATCTGAATGTCCTCGAAGGCAGCTACCTGCCGGAAAGCGGCTTTGTCAAACTTGCTGTCGTCCACCGCCAGAATGGTCTGGTGGGCGGATTTGATCATGGCTTTCTTAGCCATAGCGATCTGCTCGGAGGAGTCGGTGATGCCGGCCTCGGAATGAATGCCCTTGCAGGATATAATGGCTTTATCCACATGATATTTGGAGAGGAACTCCGGCACATGGAATCCGTCCAGTGCCAGAGCGGTGGAGCGAAGCTGACCGCCGGTGCAGAGGATGGTAAAGCCTTCGGTGCCGGACAGTTCCACCACGATTTCCACAGAAGAAGTGATGATGGTGAGGTTCTTCTTGTCCTTCAGCTGCTTGGCAATAAAAAGGGAAGTGGAGCTTTCGTCCAGCATCAGGTGATCGCCGTCATGGATCATGGCGCAGATCTGGGCGGCAATGGCGGATTTTGCGTCTACATTGGTTTTGTTGCGGATGGTGTGGCTCAAGTCGGCTTTGAGGCTGCTGCCCCAGATGGCGCCGCCGTAGGTTTTGGTGGCGTAGCCTTCTTTTTCCAGCTTATCCAGATCCCGGCGGATGGTTTCTTCGGTGACACCGTAGTGGACAGCCAGTTCGCTGACCAGAACACGCTGCTCCAACCGCAGCTTATTCATGATCTCATTTTTTCGCTCGATTGCCAGCATAATACCATCGCTCCTTTGCAGATAAAAGGTAAAAACCACAAAAATCAACATGATTATAGCATGTATTTTTGGTAAATTCAAGGGTGCCAAAGGAAAAGATTTCGATATATAGGGGCATAAAATAAGATTATGCACAAGATTATGTTAATTATGTAAGCGGTGAAAGTGGGATTTGACACAAAAACAGACATTTCCACAAACTGGTGAAAATGTAACAATTTTGTCACAAAATTCCCGCAAATTATTACATTTTTGTTATAGTGTGAATTTTGTGGAGAAATTTGTTGAAAAAGGTCTTGCAAAAGGAAACAGAGTTTGATAGATTATAAGAGCAGAAATTATGTAAATGCTTTTGAGTGGGGTCTGTTGTTGTGGTTTTTTCCAGTTTGATTTTTTTGTATTTGTTTTTGCCTCTGTGTCTGGTGGCATATTTTTGCTTCCGGTCCATGGCAGTTAAGAATATGGTTCTCGTCCTGTTCAGCCTGATTTTCTATGCCTGGGGTGAACCGGTCTATGTCTTTTTGCTCGTTGCATCGGCGGCATTCAACTATGCCATGGGTCGGAGCATGGGCAATGCGGAAGGCAAAAAGAAAAAGCGCCTGCTGGTTTTGTCCGTTGCGGTCAATCTGCTGGCGCTGGGTGTGTTCAAGTATGCAGGACTGCTGGTGGATACCTTCAATCAGGTGACGACCCTGCGGCTTCCAGTGCCGCAGATCAAACTTCCCATTGGTATCTCCTTCTTCACTTTCCAGGCCATGACCTATGTCATTGATGTCTACCGCGGTGATGTGAAGGTTCAGAAGTCCTATCTGAAGTTCCTCATGTACATCTCTATGTTCCCGCAGCTGATCGCAGGTCCCATCGTCCGCTATGCTGATATTGAGGCACAGATGGAGGATCGCCATACCACCGGTGAAGATCTGTTTTACGGCTTGATCCGCTTTGCTACCGGTCTTGCAAAGAAAATTCTCATTGCTGACCATGCCTTTGGTGTGGCTTCGCAGCTGCTGGACGGCTCCTTTGCCTCTGCCACCGTGGCAGGTACCTGGCTGGGCGTGATTATGTTCGCCTTCCAGATCTACTTTGACTTCTCCGGCTATTCCGATATGGCCATCGGTCTAGGCCGTATTTTTGGTTTCCGTTTTCTGGAAAACTTCAATCTGCCTTATATGGCCACATCCATTACGGATTTCTGGCGCAGATGGCATATCTCTCTGAGTACCTTCTTCCGCGACTATGTCTACATTCCCATGGGCGGCAACCGCCGTCATCGGAATCTCAACCTGTTTGTCACATGGGCTTTGACCGGTCTGTGGCACGGCGCCAGCTGGAATTTCCTGATTTGGGGTCTGTATTTCTTTGTGCTGCTGCTGATCGAAAAGCCCCTGCTGCCGAAGATCGGTAAAGTTCCCATGGTTATTCGCCGAATTGTGACCCTGTTCCTGCTGGCCATCGGCTGGACAATCTTCTATTTCACGGATTTTGGGCGGCTTGGTCAGGCGCCTTCTGCCATGTTCGGCTTTGCCGGCGGCGGTTTCTGGAATACGGAAGTCCGCATTATGCTGGTCAATAATCTGCCGCTTTTGGTTCTTTGCGTCCTGGGCTCTACACCTCTGCCCAGACTGATCGGTGACATCTTTGGCATGATCTGTGCCGGTAAGGAGTCCGACGGACCCAAGCAGAAGCTGTATGTGGCTGTCACTTACGCATTTTGTGTCGCATTGCTGGTGCTCTCCACCATTTCTTTGGTGGGCAGCGGTTTCAGCGCATTCTTGTATTATCGATTCTGATGAGGAGGGCAGTAGCTTGAAAAAACTTTATATTGTACTGCTCTCTGTATTGGTGCTGGCGGCAGCTGCTGTTGGTGTGGTGTCCCTTGCGGATGTGGATGCCACGGAGTCGAAGACAGAAAACCGCAAGCTGGCTGCCAAGCCGGAATTTTCCTTCGGGGCGCTGTTTGACGGCAGCTACCTGCGGGATATGGATAGCTACTATTCCGATACCTTCCCCGGTCGGGAATTGCTGCTGAAAGCCAATCAGAAGCTCAACGGTTTCTACCACTTCGGCGGCGGTCAGGACAATCTGCTGGTGCTGGACTATCAGGGTGGTGCCGAGCATGGGGGACAGGCGCTGGAACCCATTCCGGAGCAGGTGCCTTCTGAAGAAGACGCACAGCCGGTAGTCAATCCCGATGAAATACCCACTGAGGAAGAAGTGCCTGAGCAGGAAAATCCGGAAGAAGATCCGGTGCCGGAAGAGCCTGTGGAGGAAGAAGATAATACCGAGAATCTGGAATATACCTCTGCCGGTTCTGTGATCATCGTTGGCGACCGTGCCATGGATGTGCCCTATGCCACGGACTCCATTGTCCTTTCCTATGCCGATGCTGTGGGCAATCTGCAGAAGGCGCTGGGCGAGGAGGTCCGAGTCATTTCTCTGCTGACCCCCAATGCCGCCCAGTTCTATTCCCCCAAGGATATGCACAGCGGTGTCAGCGACCAGAAGGCTATGATTGAACTGTGCTACGGCGCCATGGACGATGCCATTGTCACGGTGGATGCCTTCTCCAAACTGAAGGCCCACAAGGACGAATATGTCTACTTCCGCACAGATCATCACTGGACCCAGCTGGGCGCCTACTATGCCTACACGGCCTACTGCGAAGCGTTGGGTCTGGAAGCGGTGCCTCTGGAAAGCTTTGAAACCGGTCAGTATACCGGCTTCCTCGGCTCCATGTACGGCTGGACATCCCAGTATCCCCAGAGTGATGTGCTGAAAAATAATCCCGATATTCTGACCTATTATCTGCCTGTGGTGGAGACCTCCGCGGCTTATTATGCCGATGCGGATCTGGAAAACTCCACGGCTTATCCTGTCAGTGTGGTCTATCAGGGTATTTCCGAGGACCAGACCAACAAGTATCTCTGTTTCCTCGGCGGTGACCATCCGGCAGCTACGGTGGAAACCTCCGTGGACGGCCCTGTGTGTATGGTGCTGAAGGAGTCCTACGGCAATGCCTTTGTGCCCTTCCTTACCAGCCATTACAGCAAGATCATCGTCATTGATCCCAGAGAGTTCAACCGCAGCGGCAAGCCCAGTCTGAATTTGGCAGAACTGGCAGCCCAGCAGGGTGTGGATGATCTTGTGGTCATCAATTATCCCTTTATGGTCAGCAGCGACTCCTATGTAAGTTACTTGAATCGCCTGGCCGGAATTGGTGTAGAATAAGATTTTTCGGCAGGGTCAAACCCTGCCGAAAATTTTTGAAAATTATACTTGACAATTATATGTGCCATGGGTATAATAACAAAGCTGATTGCGAAACATGCTGTTATAGCTCAGTCGGTAGAGCGCGTCATTGGTAATGACGAGGTCGGCAGTTCAAATCTGCCTAACAGCTCCAAAACAAAAATCCCTCAACGAAAGTTGAGGGATTTTTGTTTTGGAACATAGCTTTCCTGCGGAAAGCTTTTTATTGAACGCGCAGGAAAACCCATGGTTTTCCCGCACACACCCTTTCCTTAGGAAACCTGAGAACCTTACTCCAGATAATGGGCCATGGCCAGCATCAGACAGAAACCGGCCAGGAGCATATAGGTGACGCCCCGTTCGCCGTCATGGTGGGTTTCGGGGATCATTTCATCGCTGATGATATAGAGCATGGTGCCGCCGGCAAAGGCCAGGGCAAAGGGCAGAATGGCGGTGGAAAGGGAAACGGCAAAGTAACCCAGCAAGGCCCCCAGAACTTCCACCACACCGGTCATGATGGCAATGAGGAAGGTCCGACCGGGCTTCATACCGGCGGCCAGCATGGGGGCAATGATGACCATGCCTTCGGGGATATTCTGCAGGGCGATGCCGGCGGCGATAGTCATGGCTTCGCCGGTGTTGCCGGTGCCAAAACCCACACCGGCGGCGATGCCCTCCGGCAAGTTGTGGATGGCAATGGCCAGAACGAACAAAAGTACCTTGTTCAGCTTGTCCGACTGACCGGGGTGGCTCTCCTGGTCCATGCCGGACAGGCGGTGCAGATGGGGCACAAGACGGTCCATCAGACTCAGACACAGAGCGCCGCAGAAAACGCCTGCCACAGTGACGGGCAGACCCAATCCGCCGTATTCCAGAGAGGGAAGAATCAGACCGATGACGGCGGCGGCCAGCATGACACCGGCGGCAAAGGACAAAACCAGATCGCTGAAACGATGGGAGATTTTTTTGAATGCAAAGCCCAGCAATGCGCCGATACAGGTCGCACCGCCGACGCCAAGGGCTGTGAGTAATACCATTTGCATAGGGATTGCTCCTTGTGTTTTCTTTTATTATAACATGTCCAATGCAAAATGCAAAATGCAGAATGCAAAATGAAAGAAACGGATTGCCACGGGCTTTCAGCCCTCGCAATGACAATCGTAGTTGGGTGTCATTGCGAGCACCGCAGGTGCGTGGCAATCCGCAACCATAAAAAAACTCCGGGTTTCCCCGGAGTTTTTCATGTACCGCTTTAGCAGCAGCCGCAGTTGTTGTCGCAGCAGCCGTTGCTGTAGCCGCCGTTGTTGCAGAAGACCAGCAGGATCAGGATGATGATCCACCACCAGTTGTTGCCGCCAAAACCGCAAAGACCATTGGAATTGCAATTCATAGAAATGACCTCCTGAAAAAAATCGGGTGATGCCCCGTTCATTCCATGATATGTGCGGAGGCGGTTTTGGTGACAGATGGGATTATGACGCAAACAATTCCGAAATGGGCGCGAATGTGTAGCCCATGTCCTTCCAGCGGGTCAGCAGTTCGTCCAGAATGGCGGCATTGGTTTTGGATGTGGAGTGGAGCAAAATCACGGCTCCGTTGTGGGTCCGGGGCAGCAGCTTGGAGAAGGCAAACTCCGCCGTGGGTTGATCGTTGTTGTCCCAGTCAGCATAGGCCAGACTCCAGAATACGGTCTTGTAGCCCAGTTCCTTGGCAAGCTCCAGATTTTCCTTGCTGTAGATCCCCTGGGGCGGACGGTAGATTTTTTCCGGCTCTTTGCCTGTGAGTTCCGTGTATGCTGCATCCAGCTTCTCCAGTTCTGTTTGGAAGGCTTCCTTGTCCGTCAGCTTGGACATATCCGGGTGACTCCAGGTGTGATTGCCCACCAGATGCCCTTCGTCCACCATCCGCTGCACCAGTTCCGGCTGGGTTTCCAGATAGTTGCCCACCAGAAAAAAAGCTGCTGGTACCTGGTGGGATTTCAGCACATCCAAAATCTGGGCAGTGCAGCCGTTTTCGTAGCCTGCATCAAAGGTCAGATACAGCACAGGCTCTTCCGAATTGCCCATATATACGGCATCGTAGGCCGCCAGTGTTGAAGTTCCCGCGTTTCCCACCGGGGGTTGTCCCTCCTCCTGAAACCGCAGTCCCCAGGATGCCGTTTCCACCAATGCTGCGCTGCTGAATATGGCGCAGACTGCCGTGGAAGCTGCAAGGAGCAGAACAAAGCAAAGCCCGGTGCGGAGTGTCTGTTTCCAAGTTTTCATGCCATCACCTCAAAATATCCTATGGGACAGGGTGTGGGAATATGAATGTTGCAAAAACAGAAGAAATCTGTTACAATACCCTTTAGAATCACAGGCAATGGTGTGTGCCTGTTCCAAAACCAAGGAGGTTGGAACTTGTAATGAGAATTAAGATTACTTCTGATTCTACCTGCGATCTCAGTCGTGAACAAATCGAAAAATACGGCATTGAAGTTATGCCCCTGTCTGTCGCCATGGGCGATCAGAACTACCATGACGGTGTGGACATTCATCCCGATGCCATCTACGAGCATGTGGCAGGCGGCGGAGAACTGCCCAAGACGGCTGCCAACAACATTGCAGACTATGCCGAGGTCTTCGGCAAGTATGCAGCGGAGTACGATGCCGTCATTCATCTGAACATCAGCTCCGATTTCAGCTCCTGCTATCAGAATGCGTGTCTGGCTGCCGAGGACTTTGAAAATGTCTATGTGGTGGACAGCCGTAACCTTTCCACCGGCCACGGCCTGCTGGTTTTGAAGGCAGCTGAACTGGCGGAAACCGGTATGGATGCCGCTGCCATCGCAGAGACCCTGCGGGAAACCGCCAATCGCGTGGATGCCAGCTTTATTCTCGATCAGCTGGAGTATCTGAAAAAGGGCGGACGCTGCTCTGCTGTGGCTGTGCTGGGTGCAAACCTGCTGAAGCTGAAGCCCTGCATCGAAGTGGTGGAAGGCAAGATGGGCGTTGGCAAAAAGTACCGCGGTGCTTTCGGCAAGTGCCTGAAGGAATACATCACCGACCGCATCGGTGGCCGGGACGATCTGGAGCTGGACCGTGTGTTTGTCACCCATTCCGGCATTTCTCAGGAACTGCTGGATATGGCGGTGGAGACCGTCAGGGAACTGCAGCCTTTCAAGGAAGTCTGTGTGACCAGAGCCGGCTGCACCGTTTCCAGCCATTGCGGCCCCGACACCATCGGCGTGCTGTATATCCGCAAATAATTGTGAGAAAAACAAGGCGCATTTGCGCCTTGTTTTTTCTGTTACCCATTGCTTTTTTGTATAAAACAGCTATAATACAAATAGAAACAACGCAAAAAAAGATTTTACATAAGGAGTGTTTTAACATGAGCGTCGATATGACCAAGTGGCAGGCCATTGCCAAGGAAAACATCCACAACCGTCCCGCCGGTGAGGGCCGTCTGGCCGGTAAGATCACCATCGTCACCGGTGCCGCACAGGGCTTCGGCAAGGGTATTGCTGAAGAACTGTACAAGGAAGGTGCTACCATCGTCATTGCTGATATGAATCAGGAACTGGCTGAAACCGTCGCCAAGGAAATGGGCGAGCGCGCCTGCGCCATCGCTGTCAATGTTTCCGATGAGGAATCCGTTGCCAATCTGGTCGCCCAGACGGTGGAAAAGTTCGGCGGTCTGGATATGATGGTCGCCAACGCCGGTGTTGTCCGTTCCGGCCCCATCGCCACCTTCGAGCAGAAGGACATGGAATTTGTCACCGCCATCAACTACACCGGTCTGTTCCTCTGCGCCAAATATGCCTCCATCATCATGCAGGCACAGCATGAGGCTGACCCCACCGCCATGTTCGATATCATCGCCATGAGCTCCAAGTCCGGTCTGGAAGGCTCCAACAAGAACTTCGCCTATGCAGGCTCCAAGTTCGGTGCCATTGGTCTGGTGCAGAGCTGGGCACTGGAACTGTGCGCATACAATATCAAGGTCAATGCCATCTGCCCCGGTAACTATCTGGATGGCCCCCTGTGGTCCGACCCCGTCCGCGGCCTGTTTGTCCAGTATCTGGAAGCCGGCAAGGTTCCCGGTGCAAAGACTGTGGAAGATGTCCGCCGCTTTTATGAGGCCAAGGTCCCCATGAACCGTGGCTGCCTGCCCATCGATGTAGCCCGCGCTGTTATGTACTGCGTGGAGCAGAAGTATGAGACCGGACAGGCCATCCCTGTCACCGGCGGTCAGGTCATGCTGAATTAAAATAAGGCCCCCTTGTGCAAAGGGGGCTGGCATGGCGAAGCCATGACTGGGGGATTGACGGAAAAGCAACCCCTCCGTCATTTGCTCTGCAAATGCCACCTCCCCTTACACAGGGGAGGCTTTTTCCTGTACCAATATTGATACAAAGGAGCATGATTATGATCGAAATTTCTGTTCTTAACAAACTCAATGCACCTACCCGGGAGGAGCGCATTGCCAATCTGCGTGAGGTCCTGAAAACCACGCAGTTCCCTCCTATGGTGGATGCCTATATCAACAACCACATCCACACCACCTATTCCTTCAGCCCCTATTCTCCCACGGCTGCGGTCTATGCTGCCCGTATGGAGGGTCTGTGCACTGCCGGTATCATCGACCATGATTCTATCTCCGGTGCAGAGGAATTTCTGGAAGCTGCTGAGATCATCGGTATCCCTGTGACCATTGGTATGGAATGCCGCGTGTCCATGGACGGTACCCGTCTGGAAGGCCGCCGTACCAACAACCCCGATCAGGTGGGCTGCAGCTACATGACCATCCAGTCTGTGCCCCATGACAAGATCGGCCGTCTGACGGAGTTTTTTGCGCCCTACCGGGCTGCCCGTGATGTCCGTAACCGCAAGATGATCGCAAAGATCAACGACCTGCTGGGTATGGATCTGGACTATGACCGGGACGTGCTGCCTCTGTCTTTGGGCAAAGAAGGCGGCGGTGTCACCGAGCGCCATCTGATGTATGCTCTGGCCATGGAAATGGTCAAGAAAGTCGGCAAGGGTCAGGCTATGGTGGACTATCTGACTTCCATCGGCATGAACCTCAACGATAAGCAGAAGGCGCAGATGCTGGATCTGGAGTACCCCTTCTACGAGTATGACCTGCTGGGCATGCTGAAGGGTGCTTTCGTTCCCAAGATCTATATCGATGCCACCGACGAGTGTCCCAAGGTCAAGGAGGTTGTGGCCCTGTGCAAGGAAGTGGATGCTTACCTGTGCTATGCCTACTTAGGCGATGTGACCGCTTCCGTCACCGGCGACAAGAAGGCCCAGAAGTTCGAAGACGACTATCTGGAAGATGTCTTTGAGTGCCTGAAGGAAGAAGGCATCAAGGCTGTGACCTATATGCCCACCCGCAACACCATGGAGCAGCTGGAGCGCCTGCGCGGCCTGTGCGATCAGTACGGTATGTTCCAGATCTCCGGCGAGGATATCAATACCCCCCGTCAGAGCTTCATCATCCGTGCCATGGAAAATCCCATGTTCAAGAATCTCATTGATGCAACATGGAAGCTCATCGAGCACGAAAAACAGTAAGACAAAGACCTGTTGTCATTGGCAGTAAATCAAGGCCCCCTCTGACGAGGGGGCTCCGCGAAGCGGTGGGGGAGAGAAAATGCTCTCTCCCTCCGTCTTTTGTTTTGCAAAAGCCACCTCCCTCATCAGAGGGAGGCTTTCTTTTTGGTGGGTTTTTCCTGTAATTTCGGGATGACAAGCGGCGGTTTTTGCGCTATAATAAAGCCAAATAACCTATGAAAGGAACGATGATCAATGCATCTGGATCACGAACATACCCACACTCACACCCATGAGCATACTCATGACGGTCATACCCATTCTCATGCTCATGACCATGTACACAGCCATGCCCATGACGCCCACGATCATGTCCATCATGACCACGACCACGGCAGCCATGACCATTCCCATTGCGATACCGCTTCCTGCGCTTCCTGCGGCGGCTGCGGTCAGCATACCCCCAAGGAAGAACTGATGGCCCTGATGAAATACATGGTCAATCACAATACTGCCCATGCCAACGAACTGGCAGAACTGGCAAAAAAACTGTCCGATATGGGCGATAAGACTGCTTACGAGCAGGTCATGCTGGCAGTTTCCGATTTTGAGAAGGGCAACCTGCGCCTGAGCACCATTCTGGCTGCCATGGCAGAGTAAAAAGGAGCAAATTATGTGTCTTTCTACGGTTTATAAGGGCGAAAAAGCCCCGCAGAATGTCGTTATGAGCAATGTCCAGCGGATCGATCTGCAGGACGGACAGATCCTGCTGACCGATCTGATGGATCGGGAAGTGGTCATCGTCGGCAAGCTGATCTCTGTGGATCTGGTGGGCGGCGTGGCCATCGTGCAGGAGCAGTAAATGAAAGAGTACGAAGTGGTCCGGGAGATTCAGAACCTCTGCGGCAACAATCAGATGCGGGATGTGTTTTTTGAAGAGGTGCAGACCGATGACCCGGTCAGCTATGTCCGCAATCTGCTGAAGGACAAAGAGGTGGAACTGACGGTGGACACCCCGGCACCCGGACGGGTGAATATCTTTGCCGTCACCGCAGGCATGAGCCAGAAATTCCTCTTTACGGAGCTGTAAAGCGGGAATGTGTGGAAAGTGCCACAAAAAAGTGGCAGATTTTCTCTGTTTTTGTCAGCGGTATCCCTTGTATTTGCGGGGGAATTATGTTAGGATTATTCTGAGCCAATGGCGCACGGGATTCGTGTGCCCATTTGGTGTGTTGTGTAACAAAGGAGTTTTCTATGCCTACTCATACCATTGCCGTGGCCGGTAAAGGCGGCGTGGGTAAGACCACGACCTGCGGCATGATGATCGATTATCTGTGCAAGCAGAAGCAGGGCCCTGTTCTGGTGGTGGATGCCGATGCCAATTCCAACCTCAATGAAGTGCTGGGTGTGGAGATTGAAACCACCCTCGGCGCCATCCGTGAAGAGATGGCCCAGGCAGAGCTGAAGGGCACCGTGCCCAAGAATATGACCAAGGCCGACTATGCGGAAATGAAGTTCTCCGACGCGCTGGTGGAAGAGGACGACTACGATATGCTGGTCATGGGTCGTACCCAGGGTAAGGGCTGCTACTGCTTTGTCAACGGTGTTCTCAAGTCCCAGGTGGACAAGTACGCCAAAAACTACCGCTACATTGTCATCGACAATGAAGCCGGTCTGGAGCATATCAGCCGCGGCACTCTGCCCCATGTGGACACCATGCTGCTGGTTTCTGACTGCTCCCGCAGAGGTATTCAGGCCGTTGCCAGAATTGCGGAAATGATCCGTGATCTGGAACTGAAGCCCCAGAACCTCTATCTCATTGTCAACCGTGCACCCGGCGGTGAACTGAACCCCGGTGTGCTGGAAGAAATTCAAAAGCATGATCTGCCTCTGTTGGGCGTCCTGCCTCAGGATGAGCTTGTGTTCCAGTATGACTGCGACGGTAAGCCCAGTTCTCAGGTCCCGGACTCCACACCTGTGAAGGTGGCTCTCCATGAGATCATGCGCAAGCTCAATTTGTAAGTAATTTTATTAAGGGGGATATCTATTATGTCTTTCGCACCCAAGAAGCAGGCATTCAATGCGAAGATCAATGCCGTCACCCTCGGTACCGGTGACAAGGCTATCGTTCTTGGCGGTCAGAATGTTCTGCCGTTCTACACCTTCGATGCACCCATCGAAAACAAGCCCAAGGTTGGTGTCGAGATCACCGATGCCGGCATGGCAATGTGCACCACTCCCGGTCTGAAGGCTTTCTATGAAGGCTGCGAAACCGTCGCTGACATGGCCAAGAAGGTCGAGTCCATGCCCGGTGCTTCCTTCATCGCCCTGAACCTGGAAGGCGCAGATCCCAATGGCGAAAACAAGTCCGTTGAGGAGTGTGTCGAGATGGCTAAGGCTGTTGCCGCCGCCACCGATCTGCCCATCGTTGTTATGGGCTGCAAGAATGTGGAAAAGGATGCCGAACTGTTCAACAAGGTCGCTGAAGCTCTGGCCGGCAAGAACATTCTGGTCCTGTCCGCCCGTGAAGAAAACTACAAGACCGTCGGCGCTTCCGCCGGTCTGGCCTACAACCAGAAGGTCGGCGCTGAGTCCGCTGTGGACATCAACCTGGCCAAGCAGCTGAACACCGTCATGACCCAGCTGGGCGTCAACGCCGAGTCCATCGTCATGAACGCCGGTTCCGCCGCTGCCGGTTACGGCTATGAATATGTTGCCTCCACCCTGGACCGCATCAAGGCTGCTGCTCTGCAGCAGGGTGATGCTCAGCTGCAGATGCCCATCATGACCCCTGTTTCCACCGATGCATGGGGCGTGAAGGAAGCCACTGCTCCTGAAGCAGAAATGCCCGAATGGGGCTGCCAGGAAGAGCGTGCCATCGAGATGGAAGTCGTCACCGCATCCGCCTGCCTGGCCGGCGGCTCCGACGCTGTCATCCTGCGGCACCCCGCTGCTGTCGAGACCATCTCCAAGATGATCGACGCACTGATTTGATAGGAGGGAATACATATTATGGCAGTTAAAGGTCTGGACATTTTTAAGCTGTCCCCCAAAACCAACTGTAAGGAATGCGGCAGCCCTACCTGTATGGCTTTCTGCATGAAGGTTGCTCAGGGTGCTGTTTCCATTGACAAGTGCCCCCATATGTCTGACGAGGCAAAGGCTCTGCTGAGCGAAGCTACTGCGCCTCCCATGAAGACCATCGATTTCGGCACCCACAAGCTGGGCGGCGAAACCGTTCTGTTCCGTCACGAGAAGACTTTCGTTTCTCACAACCTGTTTGCTGTTCCTGTTTGCACCTGCATGGAAGCCGGCGTTGCCGTAGCCAAGCTGGCTGAGATGGCAAAGGTCGACTACGAGCGTATCGGCGAGCGTGAATACGTGGAAGCCGTTCTGGTCTGGGACTGCGAAGGCAAGACCGACCGTCTGGTCGAGCTGTGCAAGGCTGCTGCAGCTGCCGGCCGCGCTGTCATCATCGACTGCGACAACGCTGAAGCTGCCAAGGCTGCTGCCGAAGCTGTGAAGGACTCCAAGCCCATCATCAACGGCGCTACCAAGGATAACTGGGAAGCTATGAACGAAGCCGCCAAGGCTACCGGCGCTGTGCTGGGCGTCAAGGGCGCTTCCATTGAAGAACTGTACGACACCGTCGCCGCTCTGGAGAAGGCCGGCAACAAGAACCTGGTCATCGATGTCACCGGCGCCGATGCCAAGGAGACCATGGCCAATGCCGTTCTGGTCCGCCGCACCGCTCTGAAGGATGGCGACCGTACCTTCGGTTATCCCTCCATCGTCAATCTGGCTAAGATCGCTAAGGGTGATCTGCACCTGCAGGCTGCTCTGGCTTCTCTGTTCACCGTCAAGTACGGCTCCATCATCGTCATGGAGAACATGACCATGGCCGAGGCTCTGCCTCTGTGCGGCCTGCGTCAGAACATCTACACTGACCCCCAGAAGCCCATGAAGGTTGCTCCCGGCGTGTATCCTCTGAACGGCGCCGGCCCCGACGATCCCTGCATGCTGACCGTCGACTTCGCTCTGACCTACTTCCTGGTCACCGGCGAAATCGAGCGCTCCAAGGTTCCCGTCAACCTGCTGATCACCGATGCTTCCGGTATGTCCGTTCTGACTGCATGGGCCGCCGGCAAGCTGTCCTCCGCTTCCATCAAGAAGTTCTTCGATGAGTTCGATCTGGCCAACAAGATCAACAACCGTACTCTGATCATCCCCGGCAAGGTTGCCGTTATGAAGGGCGACATTCAGGACAAGCTGCCTGAGTGGAACGTGGTTGTCGGTACCCGTGAGGCTGTCGAAATCGTCAAGTACCTGAAGGACGGCGAGTACAAGGCTGCTGCTGAAGCTGTTGCCGCTACTAAGGTCGTCACCGAGAAGAAGGAAGAAGTTGCCGATGCTCCTCTGGACTTCGACAAGATCCTGGCTTCCATCCCCAAGATCGAAGTGGTCGACATGGGCGTTACCTACAAGGGCAACAACCCCGATGCAAAGACCTTCGTCACCATCGGCGAACGTATCCACTGCATCGCTCCCTCCATCCGCAAGGCTATGGACGAGCGCGATCCCGAACCCATCCTGAAGCGTGCTGCTGAGCAGATCGCTGCCGGCGCTACCTATCTGGATCTGAACATCGGTCCTGCTGAAAAGGACGGCCCCGAACGCATGATGTGGGCAGTCAAGCTGCTGCAGGAGAACTTCAACAATGTGCCTCTGGCTCTCGATACTGCCAACATGAAGGCAATCGAAGCCGGTATCAAGGTTTACAACCGTACCAACGGCAAGCCCATCGTCAACTCTGCTGACGCTGGCTCCCGTATCGACTTCATCAACCTGGCCGCTGCCAACGATGCAATCGTCTTCGCTCTGTGTTCCGCCGACGGTATCGCCAAGGACAACGACGAGCGCATGATGCACTGCGACAACATGCTGGAGCGCGGCCTGGGTCTGGGTATGTCCTCCGACGATCTGTGGTTCGACCCCCTGTTCCTGGTTGTCAAGGGCATGCAGGACAAGCAGATGGAAGTTCTGGAAGCCATCAAGATGTTCTCCGACAAGGGCCTGAAGTCCACCGGCGGTCTGTCCAACAACTCCAACGGTGCTCCCAAGCACGTCCGTCCCATCATGGACTCCGCTCTGGTCGCTATGTGCATGATGCAGGGTCTGACTTCTGCAATTGTCAACCCCAACGACCTGAGACTGATGGAAACCATCAAGTCCTGCGACATCTTCAAGAACAACGTTCTGTACTCCGACTCCTATCTGGACTAAGAGACAATCAAAAACCCCCTCTGCTTCGGCAGAGGGGGTTTTTGCATTTGTCTTAATAGCCGCAGCCTACCAGATGCTGCAGGCGCACCGGCAGATCGTTGAACACTTCCACTCGATTCCCGAACTTTCCGAGGGTCTTTTCGACGAGAACATAGTCAAATTCCGGAATAATCACATCATTCCATGTGCTGCCGAAACCGCGGCATGCCACATCCAGCATGGTGACGATCTGGTTACCCATGGGCTCGTCGGAATTGAGGGTGATGGCGCCATAGAACTCCTGACATTCGGTGTAGCCGGCGTTATGGGTGCCGGTGTAGGGCTTCAGCATGGCCAGGTCAATGGGCTTGCCGATCCGGCGGCTGACTTCCTCTCTGCGGCTCTCAAAATAATCCACCAGAGCCTGTTCCTGCAGTCTGGCAGGCAGGTTGTTCTCTGCCACATGGATAAAGGCCTCCAGACCCACCCGGTAGGCATCGTCTACGAAGTCCAACCAGTATTTCTGGGGCTCTGTCAGCTGACCGTTGGGACCCGTCGCCACCACACTGCAGCGGCAGCAGGCGGTCAGACCGTCCATGGCAGGACCAACACCCAGATGGACAAATTCACCTTCCTGAATGACATGGTTCAATGCCTTGCCAACCAGAGAGCGGTTGTCCTCACCACTGGTGACCATGACATCAAAGCCCAGCTCTTCCACACCCAGTTCCGAGGCAATGGCATAGCCCCACTGAGCAACCTGCGTCTGCAGCATACCCGGCTGCATGACGGAGAGCATGCCTTCGATCATCACATCGGAGATCTTGGCGGCTTGTCTGGTCAGCGCCATTTCCGTGTCGGATTTTTCATATTTGATTTTGTAGTAAAGTTCCTGCCCGTCCAGCAGATTGCCCTTGCCCACATAGGCTTCAAACCACTCGTAGATGGCAACGGGCATGACGGCTCTGGGGGTCAGAAGCGCCAGCTTTTTGGGCTTGCTGCCGCAAATGTCCTCCACCACATCTTCCATGCGGTCGGCTTCCACAGGGTATTCTTCGTCGGCCAGTTTCAGCATTTCTACCCGACCGACCCGGCAGCCGCTTCTGGGGGAGAGCTGCTCTGCCACATAGCAGCCTTCCAGACCGGCGAGGATGGCAAAGCCATTTTTGCCCACGATGCCGGCAACGGGCTCGACGGAAATATTGGTGTTGCCGCCAAGGTAGGGGACATCACCATGGTAATGCTCATCGGAATAGACAATACCGCCGTCAAAGCCGGCTTTGGAAAGGGCTTCCCAGACAGCTTTCTGCCGCTGCTGAAATTCTGCTTTTTCTACCCGCAGGGTCTTGTCAATCTTCGGGGCTTTGGAGAGTACATCGGCAATGATATTGGCCTGTTTGCTCCACTGTCTTACATTGAACATAAAATGCCTCCTCTGCAGACTTTGATAATTTTATTATATCGGCAAAAGCGGAAAAGGCAAGGAAATTTCTGTGCAAAATTCGCAAAAAACAATGGAACACTCTGTACAAATGACAGCAAATCTGCTATATTAAAGCTGTATGGAGCCTGCAATGGGCAGGCGAAATGAAAAGGAGGTTTTTCGTAAATGAGCGTATTGACTGATCTGATCTATGGTGGTTCCAATGCTGTGGCCGGTCTGACCGAGGGCGCAGTAAACGATGCCATCGCCAAGTATGGTGCAGATAAGGCTGTTGCATTCCCCGACACTGCCTATTTCTTCCCCACCATCTATGCCGCTACCGGCGTAAAAGTCAAGACCCTGGGCGACCTGACGGCCTGCGTAGGTGTCCTGAAGAGCCTCATCACCAACCAGGAAGATCTGGGCCAGGCACTCAATGCCGGTCTGGCCACCGCTGTCGGTGCAGAAATTCTGGAAGGTCTGAAGTATGTCGAGGGCGGCGACCCCTATGCTGCCGATGCCGGTATCGGCTTCGTTCCCGATCCCATTATCCGTTCTCTGGGCGTGCCCCTGGTCACCGGTGATATCCCCGGTGTTGCCGTTGTGCTGGGCAAGGCTGAAAATGCCGCCGATGTGGCTAATGTGGTCAAGGACTATCAGTCCAAGGGCATTATGACCTTCCTGGTGGGCGATGTCATTGAGCAGTGCGCCGAAGCCGGAGTGAAGATGGGTCTGGAATTCCGTATTGTGCCTCTGGGCCATGATGTGACTTCCGTCATCCATGTTGTGACCGTTGCTGTCCGTGCAGCGCTGATCTTCGGCAATGTGCAGCCCGGCGATCTGGGCGGCCTGCTGGATTACACCAAGAACCGCGTGCCTGCATTTGTCAACACCTTCGGTGCCATTGACGCCGTTGTGGTTTCCGCCGGTGCCGGTGCCATCGCTCTGGGTTTCCCTGTGGTGGTGGATATCGATCTGGGCGAAAATCAGGTTCCCGGTGCGCTGGAGAGTGTCTGCGACCACGCAGAAACCGTGAAAAAATCTCTGGAACTGCGGAATATCAAGATCAAATCCAAGGAACTGCCCATTCCTGTGGCATTTGCCGCTGCCTTTGAGGGCGAAATTATCCGTAAGGCCGATATGAAGGCCGAGTTTTGGTCCGGCAAGAACCCCACCGCTGAGCTGGTCATCATGAAGGAACTGGATCAGGTGGAGGATCACAAGATCACCATCATTGGTGATGACATTGATGCCGGTACGGACTTTGCACTGGCTACATACATCGAAGTGGCAGGCAAGAAGATGCAGGCGGACTTCGAATCCGTCATCGAGCGTAAGATCCATGCATGGCTCAACTACATGGAAGGTGTCATGCATACCGGTCAGAGAAACCAGATCCGCATCCGCGTGTCCAATGCTGCTTTTGAAGCAGGTCTGCGGTTGAAGGACTTTGCAGAAGTTCTGTATCACATGATCATGGACGAGTTCGATGCCGTTGTGGATAAGTGCCAGGTGACGCTGATGACCGACAAGGCCGAAGTCCAGAAGTTCCTGGACGAAGTGGCTATGCCCCGCTATACTTCCCGTGATGACCGTCTGTCCTCCATGACCGACGAGTCTGTGGATCGTTTCTACACCTGCATCCTGTGCCAGAGCTTCGCTCCTGCCCACTGCTGCGTGGTCACCCCCGAGCGTCTGGGCCTGTGCGGTGCTGTTTCCTGGCTGGATGCCAAGGCGACAAACGAACTGAATCCCAACGGTCCCTGCCAGCCCATTATGAAGGAAGGCTGCATCGATGAGCGCACCGGTCGTTATGAAACCGTCAATCAGATGATCGCCGAAGCCACCCACGGTGCTGTGGAAGAAGTCACTCTGTACTCTATTCTGGAAGATCCCATGACATCCTGCGGCTGCTTCGAGTGCATCTGCGGCATCGAGCCTGCTTCCAACGGTGTCATTGTGGTCAACCGTGAGTTCAAGGGCATGACCCCTGCCGGCATGACCTTCGGTGAACTGGCATCCTGCACCGGCGGCGGTGTCCAGACCCCCGGCTACATGGGTCATGGCCGCCACTTCATCTCCTCCAAGAAGTTCGTCTATGCAGAAGGCGGCATCAAGAGAATTGTCTGGATGCCCAAGGAACTGAAGGATGATGTGGGCACAAGACTGAACGCCACTGCCAAGGAACTCTATGGCATTGAAAACTTCACCGATATGGTCGCCGATGAAACCATCTGCACCGAGGTGGACGAACTGATGGCATTCCTGACGGAAAAGGATCATCCTGTTCTGGCCATGGAGCCTCTCATGTAAGAAACTGATATCCGGGGCGGCATCGCCGCCCCGGGACACCAATTATGTTTGACCCGTGATGGTCATGCTGGCCGTTAGGGGTCAAACATGAGAAAGGAAAAAATCTATGTTTCAGGTAACATTTCAATTTGAAGACCGCAGCCCTGTCATCGTAACGGCTGCACCCGATTCCAACCTTCTGCAGGTGGCAAGAGAGGCCAATGTGGCCATCGATGCCCCCTGTTCCGGCAACGGCTCCTGCGGCAAGTGTAAAGTCAAGCTACTGGAGGGTGAACTGCTCTCTCCCCAGACCGGTCATATTGCTCCGGAAGAATATGCCGATGGCTGGCGGCTCAGCTGCGGCAGCAAGATCCTCTCTGATGTCACCGTGCTGGTGCCGGACATTGCATCTGCCTATCAGAGCCGCATGAAGACCGCCGACCTTTCCTCCGGTGAGGAAGTGGCTGTTTTTGAGAAGATCCAGTCCGACATTAAAAATGCCGGTGTGGTTTTTGATAATGATTTCATCGACCTGCAGGTGACCATGGAAGAACCTACTCTGGACGATACCATGCCCGATAACGAGCGGCTCATCTGGGCCATTCAGGCTGTGTTTGAAGTGGAGCGGGTGGAGCTGCCTTACTTCGTTATGAAGAAGCTGGCAAAGGTTCTCCGCGAATCCAACTTTGCCGTCCGTGTCATCGGTGAGCATCTGGGTGACCTGCTGAAGGTTTATGATGTCCGCCCTGCAAGCGACGAAACCCCCATGGTGGGCATGGCTGTGGATATTGGCACCACTACCGTGGCAGCGGTGCTGGTGGATCTGAAATCCGGCAAGCTGCTGGCAAAGGCCTCCACCGGCAACGGTCAGATTCGTTACGGTGCCGACGTCATCAACCGCATTGTGGAACAGGGCAAGGACAATGGTGTCAAGCGTCTGCAGGATGCCATTGTCAAGGATACCCTGCGGCCTCTGACCGCAGCCCTCTGCGCCGAAGCCAAGATTAAGACCCATGAGATTCTGCGGCTGTGTGTGGCTGCCAATACCACCATGAACCACCTGCTGCTGGGTGTGGATGCAGAGCCTGTCCGTATGGAGCCCTACATTCCGTCCTTCTTCTATGTCCATGATCTGAAGGCAAAGGATCTGGGCCTCAATGTGAACCCCTCTGCCGAGCTGCGAATTGCACCCAATATCGGCTCTTATGTGGGCGGCGATATTACTGCCGGCACCCTGGCAACCCTGCTGTGGGACAAGGACGAGTTCAGTCTGTTCGTGGATCTGGGTACCAACGGCGAGATCGTGTTCGGCAACCGGCACTTTATGATGTCCTGCGCCTGCTCTGCCGGCCCTGCCTTTGAGGGCGGCGACATCAGCTGCGGTATGCGCGCCACCGATGGCGCCATTGAAGCGGTGAAACTGGATGCCGATACCATGGAACCCACCTATACCATCGTCGGTGAAGCCAATCAGCAGCCTGTGGGTCTCTGCGGCTCCGGTATCATCGATATGATCGCCGAACTGTTCCGCTGCGGCATCATCAATGCCAAGGGCCTGTTTGTCCGGGAGGGCAGCCGTGTGGCCCGTGACCAGCACGGCACCGGCCGCTACATTCTGGCAACTGCCGAAGAATCCGCCACCGGTCGTGAAATTTCTTTGACGGAAGTGGATATCGACAGCTTCGTCCGCGCCAAGGGCGCCATTTATTCCGCCATCGATACGCTCCTGTCCTCCATGGATATGGATGCTTCCGTTCTGGAGCATATCTATGTGGCAGGCGGCATCGGCAGCGGTATCAACATGAAAAATGCCATCTATATCGGCATGTTCCCCGCTGTGGAGCTGGAAAAGTACGAATATGTGGGCAACTCCTCTCTGGCCGGTGCCTATGCTATGGTCCTGTCCGATGCGGCCAACGAAAAGGTGGAGGAGCTGGGTCAGAATATGACCTATGTGGAGCTTTCCACCCATCCCGGCTATATGGATAGCTTTGTGGCTGCCTGCTTCCTGCCCCACACCGACAGCTGGCGCTTCCCCGACAGCATTCCCGAGCGATAAAAGGAGAAAACCATGCAAGTGGAAAACCACAAGGAAGGCGTGCCTTTCGAGTATTATGTAAACCTATTCAAAGACCTGGATCCGGCGGAAGCCGCAGCTCGTACGGGGGTGGCTTTTGACGGAACGGCCTTTACCGTCCGTTTGGCAGATGCGGTTTATACCATCTGCTGGCCGGAATATGCCATTTCCGCGGATAAAGAGGATGCCTTTGCCCTCAAAAGTCTGCCCACCCAGACCTTCCTGCTGCGATATTTGCTGGAAGGCAAGGCTGTGGCGGCCAAGGGCAGCTACAAGACCTTCCGGGAAATGCCCTGGGGCGAACTGTATATCCAGCCCTTTACCGGCCGCTGCCTGACCCGGGCTGCCTTTACCTTCGGTACGCGGGTTGCAGCCTTTGCGGCCGCTGCGGAAAAGCTGGGTGCAAAGAAACTGAACCATGGCGACGCAGCCTGTGAAGTGGAGCTGCTGCCGGGCTATTTCATGCAGATCATCGTCTGGGCAGGGGACGAGGAGTTTCCTCCCAACAGCCAAATCCTCTATTCTGACAACTTTGTGGATGGATTTGCTGCCGAAGACCGTGTGGTTGCAGGCGATATTCTGATTTCTGTGATCAAAAGCAAAATGTAAGTGACGAATTGCCTTTGGTAAATTTTGTCGCACAAATGCTATTTTATACAAAAATATCGATATAAGTTGGCGAAAATGCTGAGTTGACAATTATAGGGTACGGTGTTATAGTAAAGACGAGCCATACGACTGACGGATAACGCAGAATACTGCGGTGGAGTATGGTTTCTTAATGCCGACCGTCTGGGCGATTCAGTATTTGCTGAATCGCCCTTTTTTGTTAGGAGTTACCATGAGCTTTACTTATAGAGGCCTGAAGGCCACATTGGATCGACATATTGTCACCCCTGAGGAGATCGAACACAATCTGGTTCGTCTGCAGCAGCAGAACTTCCGCATTGCCGAAATTCTGGACCGCGCCACCGAAAACGGTGACGAAGTGGTGCTGGACTATGCCGGCTACTGCGACGGTGTGCAGTTTGCAGGCGGTACTGCCGAAAAGCAGACGCTGGTTCTGGGCAGCGGCATGTTCATCCCCGGCTTTGAAGAGCAGCTGCTGGACAAGGTCCCCGGCGAGCAGGTGGTCGTGAAGGTCACCTTCCCGGAGCAGTACCACGCACCGGAACTGGCCGGCAAGGAAGCAGAGTTCCACTGCACCATCCATTCCATCCGGGTCAAGACCCCTTACGAACTGGATGATACCTTCGCTAAGGAGATTGGTCAGTGCGATACCATCGAGGAAATGCGCAAAAAGCTGGGCGAAAGTCTGCAGGCTTATGTGGATGAGCGCGGGGAGATGGATCTGCAGGACCGTCTGATCCGTCAGGCTGCCGAAACTTTGAATTTTACTCCTTCTGATGCACAGGTGGAAGCCGAACTGGACAACCTGCAGCAGAACATGGAAGCCCAGCTGGCACAGCAGGGTCTGACCCTGGAGCACTATTGCCAGTTTGCCAATACCACCAAAGAGCAGATGCGGGAAGATGCCCGTGCTGAAGCAGTGGCAGGCATCAAGATCAAGGCTGCCATTGAGCAGATCGTGGATCTGGAAGGCTTGGAAGCCACCAAGGAAGAAATCGCTGAGGCTTACGGTCTGGTTTGCCGGCAGAACGGCATCACTATGGAAGAACTGAAGCCCCATATTGACGCAGAATTTGAGTATGCAGTCACCCAGAGCGTTCTGCGCACCAAGGTGATGGCACTGGTCCGCAATGCCGCTGAGATCACCGCGGCAGAGTAATTTTGTAAAATACTCGCATCGACGGGTATTTATATTTCACTGATGGCTGCATTGACAGTCACAGAAAATAATGAGGAGGAAACCCCAATGGCAATCAATTTTGTTGACGGCAAGTACGTACGCGAGAACGGCACTCTGGTCCTGGACCCCACTGTCTACAAGGACTGGCAGATCGCTGAGGAAGCAGAAAAGACTCTGCCTCCTGTGGATTATTTCCGTGAAAAGCTGGGCCTGCTGCCCGAGGAAATCATCCCCTACGGCAAGACTCCCAAGATCGACTTCATCAAGGTCATGAACCGTCTGAAGGACAAGCCCGATGGCAAGTTCATCGAAGTCACCGCTGTTACCCCCACCCCCTTCGGCGAAGGTAAGTCCACTGTTTCTCTGGGTCTGATCGAAGGCCTGGGCTACATCGGCAAGAACGCCGGCGGCGCTCTGCGTCAGCCTTCCGGCGGCCCCACCATGAACGTTAAGGGTAC
>JAZNFJ010000145.1:0-15852 GCA_045589035.1 Candidatus Avilachnospira sp.
CAGGCAGCACCGGGGGAAGCGCCCAGACCGCGGCCCATGGGGGTAGCAGCCTTCAGAGCAGCGGCATCGAACTGGGGATGGAGCAGGGTGTCCAGGTTTCTGGGGTCGATCATCAGGACAGCCTCTTCCTTGGTCTTGTGGCCCTCTGCCACCAGATCAACAGCGATCTGCAGAGCGGCGGGAGCGGTACGCTTGCCGTTACGGGTCTGGAGCATGTAGAGCTTTTCGTTCTCAATGGTGAACTCCATGTCCTGCATATCGTGGTAGTGGTTTTCCAGAATCTGGCAAACATTCTTGAACTGCTCGAAAGCAGCGGGGAACTTGTTGGCCATTTCAGCGATGGGCATGGGAGTACGGACGCCGGCGACGACGTCTTCGCCCTGTGCGTTGGTCAGGAATTCGCCCATCAGCTTCTTCTCGCCGGTGGCGGGGTCACGGGTGAAAGCAACACCGGTGCCGCAGTTGTCGCCCATGTTGCCAAAGGCCATGGCCTGCACGTTGACAGCAGTGCCCCAGGAGTAGGGAATGTCGTTGTCACGACGGTAGACGTTTGCGCGGGGGTTGTCCCAGGAGCGGAAGACTGCCTTGACGGCGCCCATCAGCTGTTCCTTGGGATCGGAGGGGAAGTCGGTGCCGATCTTGGCCTTGTACTCGGCCTTGAACTGGTTGGCCAGTTCCTTCAGATCTTCGGCGGTCAGGTCCACGTCCTGCGTGACACCCTTTTCTTCCTTCATCTTGTCAATGAGTTCCTCGAAGTACTTCTTGCCGACTTCCATAACGACGTCGGAGTACATCTGGATGAAGCGGCGATAGCAGTCATATGCCCAGCGGGGGTTGCCGGACTTCTTAGCCATGACTTCCACGACTTCTTCGTTCAGACCCAGGTTCAGGATGGTATCCATCATGCCGGGCATGGAAGCGCGGGCACCGGAACGGACGGAAACCAGCAGAGGATTCTCCAGATCGCCGAACTTCTTGCCGGTGATCTCTTCCATCTTGACGATGTACTCCATGATCTGAGCCTGGATTTCGTCATTGATCTTCTTGCCGTCCTCATAGTACTGAGTGCAGGCTTCGGTGGTGATGGTGAAACCCTGAGGCACGGGCAGACCGATCTTGGTCATTTCGGCCAGGTTGGCACCCTTACCGCCCAGCAGCTCACGCATGTTGGCGTCGCCTTCAGAGAACAGATAGACAAACTTTTTAGCCATTGTGTTTTTTTACCCCTTTCAGATATTCAAAACTCTTGTCTTGATATACTATATTAGAATAAGTCATCCTTCAATAATATACCACAAATTGCTATGATTGCAATCATAAAAATCGGTTTCACATGCAAAAAGGTGAAAATTTTTACAAACTCACCATTTTATATCCGTTCTTTGAATCTCATCTGTCTTTTTTTACATACTTTTTAAGAAATATTCCTATTTTTATTCTTTACAAATACGAACTCCTATGGTAAAATGATAATCGTAACGATAATCATTACCAAAATAGGAGGTGCTTATGGAAGTTGTCAGAAAACACAGCAAGAAGCGCGATGCCATCTTAGACTGCATCCGCAACACCACATGCCACCCCACCGCCGAATGGGTCTATCGGCAGCTGAAGCCCAGCTTCCCCGATCTGAGCCTGGGTACCGTCTATCGGAACATCTCCATGTTCAAAGAGGAAAATGTGATCCAGTCCATCGGTGTGGTCAATGGGTTGGAACGGTTTGACTACAACACAGAGCCCCACACCCATTTCATCTGCAGCAAGTGCGGTGATGTGGTGGACCTGCACCACGTGGCACTGCCCCAGAGTGTTCTGGATGAAGCCGCCGTTGGCGGCAGCATCACCAGCTACCAGCTGCAGTTCACCGGTGTCTGCGGCAAGTGTACCGGCAAAAACAGTCATTGACCGACCTTGACAAATGGCAGGACAGTCTTACTGTCCTGCCATTTTCTTTTTCCTCAAAAAAATTTTTTCAAAATAAGAATAATTCCTATTGACAAACATAAAATGCTATGCTATACTTAGGCCATAAATAAGAAACATTCTTATTATCAAACAACAATTACAATCTTATTTGGGAGGACAAGATTATGAAGAAGTATGTATGCCCCGTTTGCGGTTATGTTCACGAAGGCGAGATCCCCGAAGGTTTCGTCTGCCCCACCTGCAAGGTTCCCGGCACCAAGTTCAAGCCCATGGAAGAAGGCAAACTGGCTGCCGAGCATGAATACGGCATCTACACCAAGACCGTAGCCAACAACCCCGACATCTCCGATGCCGACAAGGAGTACATCAAGGAACAGCTGTTCGCCAACTTCAACGGCGAGTGCTCCGAAGTGGGTATGTACCTGTGCATGGCCCGCATCGCCCATCGCGAAGGCTATCCCGAAATCGGCCTGTACTGGGAAAAGGCTGCTTACGAAGAAGCTGAGCACGCTGCAAAGTTCGCAGAGCTGCTGGGCGAAGTGCTGGAGCCCAACATGAAGGCTTCCACCAAGGCCAACCTGGCATGGCGCGTGGACTGCGAGTTCGGCGCAACTCAGGGCAAGTTCGATCTGGCCTCCTGCGCCAAGAAGAACGGCCTGGATGCCATCCACGACACCGTCCATGAGATGGCCCGTGACGAAGCCCGTCACGGCAAGGCTCTGAAGGGTCTGCTGGAGCGTTACTTTAAGTAAGATTCATACTGCACCCAGAGGGAACGGACATTCCGTTCCCTCTTTTTATGGCACTTTTGCCCTGCTATTGACTAATAATATACGCATATATATAATAAATACAGAAGATTATTCGCAGAAGAAAGGTGGGTGTCAAATGCCTTCGGCCAACAAACTCAAGGAGATTTTTGCAATCAGAAATTATCCCAGAACCCTTCCGGTTTATCTCTGTGTGATCGCTTCCCAGCAGAGAAAGCTGATTGAAATGGACATTGCCAGATGGAATGAGATCAACAGTCTGGACAACAGCCTGTTCGTATCCCTGAACTGGTTTTTAACCGATAATAAAGCATTCCGCAACCTGCTGCAGCATCGCCTCAAAAACCCTTCCCGCACCTTGGCATCTTGGATTCATTACATCATTGCCCGTGTTCTTTGGAAGCCGCTGGACAGTCTCTATCTGAACACTCCGGACATTGGTGGCGGATTGTATATTCAGCACGGTTTTTCTACCATTGTCAGCGCAAAAAAGATTGGCGAAAACTGCAGAATATTTCAGCAGGTCACAATTGGTTACAAGGGCACGGAGCAGCCCGTTCTGGAAGATAATGTATCGGTCACCTGCGGCGCAAAGGTCCTGGGCGGCATCACCATGCACAAAAACAGCATCGCAGCTGCCGGTGCTGTCGTTGTCAGGGATGTCCCCGCCAACGCAATCGTTGGAGGTGTTCCTGCCAAGGTTATTAAATGGAAAGATGAGGCAGATACCAACAATCAAGGTTGATACATATCGTAATACCGCAGGGGCTTGTCCCCTGCGGTATTTTTGTGTAAAATGAAGGCACATCCACAAGGAGGTCCTTCCATGAAAAAACGAAGAATTCTCATGTCCCTGTTCGGCGTACTGATCTGCGCTGTCAGTGTGGGCATTTTCAAATTAGCCGCTTTGGGTGTAGATCCTTTCCAATCCCTCATGAGCGGACTGGATGCGCTGATTCCCATCCCCTTTGGTACGCTGTATGTGCTGGTCAATCTATTGCTTTTGACTTTTTCTCTGGTCTTTGACCGCCGCAACATTGGCATTGCCACTTTTATCAACCTGTTTCTGCTTGGGTATATCACCCAATTTACCCTGCAGGTTCTGCAAATGATCTTCCCTGCCCCCTCCATGGGTTTGCGAGTCATTTTCCTCGCCGTCGGCGTTGTGGTTTTGTGCTTCGGTTCTTCCCTGTACATGACTGCCGATCTGGGCGTTTCCACCTACGATGCCGTGGCCATCGTCCTTTCCCGGAAGTGGAAACTGGGCAAATTCCAGTATTGCCGTATCGGCGCCGATGTATCCTGCGTCATCTTAGGTGTGGTCATTTTCATCCTTGCCGGCAGTGAAATTCGTCAAGTCCCCACCATTGCAGGCATTGGCACTGTTATCACCGCCTTTTTTATGGGTCCGCTCATTGCCTTTTTTAACAAAACCGTTGCCGCACCTTTGTTAAAAAATGAGAATAATTCTTATTGACAAACACCGTCTGCTTTGATATACTGTTTTCAGAAACAAGAACAATTCCTAATTTCAAGGAGGCAATCATAATGGATTACAAACCCAATGAGATCATTTGCAACTGCAAGCAGGTTTCCTATGTGGATATTGATCGTGCCCTGCACAGCCACAAGATTTTCTCCGATGTGGAAAAGGAGTTTGAAGAAGTCCAGAAGCTGACCCATTGCTCCACCGGCTGCGGTGGCTGCCATGCAAAGATCATGGACATCATTTCTCAGATGATCAGCGGCTGATAGGCTGCATTTCCGTTTTTTCCTTTCTACCTTATGAAGATCCCCGGCTCCAAAGAGCCGGGGATTGACTTTTCTTTGTTCCATGTTATATTGAGGTCAGAAGGAGGGATTGCCATGTATCTCCTTGCAACAGACTATATTTCCAATGACGGCAAGACCGATGTTTCCGCCCGCCTGCAAAGGCTCATCAACGAAAATCCCAACCGTACCATTTTCTTCCCGGACGGTGTGTATCTTCTGAAAAAGCCCATCACCACCCCGGCGCATCCGGAGCGGGCTGTAGATCTGCAGCTTTCCAATTTCGCCCAATTTCTGGCATCCGACGATTGGGACAGCGACGAAGCCATGATCCGTCTGGGCGGGCAGGACCCCTGCAACAATATCCTTATGCCCGGCAGCAACTATGGCCTGCAGGGCGGCATCATCAACGGCAATGGAAAGGCCAAGGCCATTTCCATCGACAGCGGTCGGGAAACCTATATCCGCAATACCAATATCAAAAACGCCTTTGTTGGCATCCACATCAAATACGGTGCCAACAACGGTTCCTCCGATTCGGATATTATGAATGTCAATATCACCGGCAACGGCCATCCCGACTCCATCGGTGTGCTGATCGAGGGCTACGACAACACCCTGACCAACATGCGGATCTACAACATGTTCACCGGCGTGGAAGTGAAAAGCGGCGGCAATATGCTGCGGAACATCCATCCTTTGGTTGCCATGACCGATCTGGCACGGGAGCGTTACACAGAAACTGTGGGCTTCCGCATTAGTGAAGGCGGCGGCTGGTATGACTACTGTTACAGCGACCAGTTTGCCACAGGCTTCCATTTGCAGGGGCAGGGGCACTTCCACAATTGCTTCTGCTTCTGGTATTCCAACAAGGAAACGCATCATGTGGCCGTTCGCAGCGACAGGCCTTTCCATGGCATCATCCATGATCTGACCATTGGCGGTGCATCCATGGAGGGCTATCCCAACCGCTTCACCGACGAGGATTTCGTCCTCGGCGAAAACGGCAGCATTCAGAAAGTCACCTTGGGCGAAAGCCTGTTATACAAATAAGAAATGCTCCCCTTTGGGGAGCATTTCTTATTTCTGCTTGTCGATTTCTTTTTTCACGATCTGGGACAGCAGTTCCTGGCCCTCTCTGGTGCGGAGGACTTCCAGAATCTCTGCCCGCAGGGTATCATGGAAGGCCTTGTTTGCCAGCAGTGCTGCCAGAATACCGCCCTGACTGCCGGAGGCACTTTGAGGCTTGGGAGCAGGGGCGGCACGGCGGACCACCGGCGTTTCCGGCTCCGGCTCTGCGCCGGACAATGCCACGGTCATCCAGTTTGCCATGCTGGTGGGGTCATCACTTTCCCCCCGCAGGTAGGCAACAGACACTTCAAAATAATTGGCGATCTTCTGCTGCTGTTCCTTGGTAGGCGTCTGGCGTCCGGTTTCAAATTTTTCAATGGCATTTCTGGGCATGGCCAGAGCCGCAGACAGGGCCGGACGGGTCAGGCCCTTTTCATTTCGAAGACTTTCCAGTCTTTGTGCAAGTGTAACCATCATGTTCTCCTTATGCCAAAAGTGCTTCCAGTTCATCTACCAGAGTGTCGAACAATTCCAGTGCAGCATGAACCGGTTGGGAGGTACTCATATCCACACCTGCGATTTTCAGCAGGCTGACAGGATCGGTGGAGCATCCGCCGGAGAGGAATCTCAGATAATCCTCCACCGCAGGCTGCCCTTCCTTCAAAATCCGGTTGGACAGAGCCATGGCAGCAGCAAAGCCCGTGGCATACTGATAGACATAGAAATGGCGGTAGAAATGGGGGATTCTTGCCCATTCGATGGAGATCTCCTCATCCACCGACACATCCTCGCCGTAGTAATCCACATTGAGCTGATAGTACATCTTATTCAGGCTCTCAGCCGTGAGGGTTCTGCCCTCGGCTGCCATTTCATGGGCACGCAGTTCAAACTCCGCAAACATGGTCTGTCGGTACAAAGTGGTACGGAACTGCTCCAAAAAATAGTTGATCAGCACTGCCCGCTGCCGTTTATCGTCGGTTTTGCCCAGCAGATGCTGCATCAGCAGCGCCTCGTTGCAGGTGGATGCCACTTCTGCCACAAACAGCACATAGTCGGCATAGACAGGCTCTTGGGTCTTTTCGCTGAGGTAGGAGTGCATGGCATGTCCCAGTTCGTGTGCCAGCGTGAATACAGAATCCAAAGTGGGTTTATGGTTCAGAAGCACATAGGGGTGCACATTGGGGCAGCTGCAGGAATAAGCGCCGGACCGCTTGCCCTTGTTTTCGTAAATATCCAGCCAGCGGTCTTCAAAACTCCGCTTAACCACAGCGGCATAGTCCGCACCCATGACGGAAACCGCAGAGAGGACTTCCTCCTTTGCTTCTTCGAAGGGAATTTCCCGGTCTGCTTCCGGCACCATAGGGGCATAGATGTCATACATATGCAGCGCATCCAGACCCATGACCTTTTTCCGCAAAGCCATATACCGATGGAGTTTAGGCAGATTCTCCCGCACTGCACCGACGAGGTTGTGATAGACCTCCACAGGCACTTCGTTGGGCGTTAAAACGCTTTCCAGGGCATTTTCGTATTTTCTGGCCTTTGCGTAGAAATTATTTTTCTTTACCTCTGCATTGTAGGCAGCGGCAAGGGTATTTTCAAAGCCGCGGAAGCCTTTATAGAGGTTGGTAAAAGCACTTTTCCGCAAGGAGCGGTCGCTGCTTTCCATAAGACTAACATAGGTGCCATGGGTCAGAGGATGCTCGTTACCTGCGCTGTCCACGGCATTGGAAAAGGTCAGGTCTGCATCGTTGAAGGCATGGAAAATCGTGCCCGGTGCAGAACTCACTTCACCCACACCGGCAAGAAGGGTCTCCTCTGCCTGGCTGAGAATATGGGGCTTGCTGAGCCGTGCCAGGGTCAGATAACGGCGGAATTTTTCCAGTCCCGGTTCTTCGGCATAATATGCCTGCAGCTTTTCTTCTTCCAGCGCCACCAATTCCGGGCTTTCAAAGGCACCGGCGGTGTTCAGCTGCACCAGAAAGCTGAAGCATCTGCCCTTCATGGCCTGACAGTCGGCATTGGCCGTATCCTCATCGCTGCGGAGCATGGCATAGACATAGAGCTTCTCCACCTGCTGGTTGATCTGCTCCATCCGGGTCAGATAAGCAAGCAGGGTCTTGGCGCTTTCTCCCAGACGGCCTTCATAGGAAGCGATCTCCCTGGGCAGATCCTTGCAGTCCTCCAAAGCCTGTTCCCAAGCGGCATCAGAGGGATAAATATCCGTCAAAGCCCAGCAATTTTCCGGTTTTTGTTCTGCTCGAAGCAGGATATTCTTCTCGCTCATGGAATTCCTCCAAAAAACAATCGGTTTTCTATATGATACCACAAATCTGAGAAAAGAACAACCAACCCCTTGCAACCCAAAAAAGAAAGGGTTAAAATACAATCAACTTTAGTAGCAGGAGGTATTTTTATGCAGACTCCTTGGACAAAAGCCATTGATCCGGCAGCGGTTCTGCCAGAATATCCCCGACCCCAGATGCGCCGGGACAATTACACCATGCTCAACGGTCTTTGGGACTATGCCATCATAGAAAACGACCAGCCGCCCAAGGACTGGGACGGGCAGATCCTCGTCCCCTTTTCCCCGGAAGCAGCCCTTTCCGGCGTTGGCCGCACGCTGCAGCCCGGACAGTATCTCTGGTACCGCCGAACCTTAAATCTGAAGGGCAAGCACCTGCTGCACTTCGGCGCCGTGGATCAGATCGCGGCTGTGTTCCTCAACGGCAGGCCCATCGGCAGCCACACTGGCGGCTATACGGCTTTCACTCTGGAACTCAACGATCTGACCGGCTCCGACGAACTGCTGGTGCGGGTCAGAGATGATACAGATCAGTCTCCCCTCACCCGTGGCAAGCAGAAGACCAACCGGGGCGGCATTTGGTACACACCCCAAAGCGGCATCTGGCAGAGCGTGTGGGCAGAGCCTGTACCGGACACCTACATTGACCGTCTCCACATCCGTCCCCTCTTCGACGAAAGCGCCGTTGCCATCACCCTTTGTTCTAAAGTTGATGCCGACTGTGAGGTGGAATTTCAGGGTCAGGTCTACGACGGAAAAACCAACACCCCCATCATCGTTCCTGTTCCCAGCTTCCACCCCTGGAGTCCCGAATCTCCCACACTCTATGACTTCTCCGCTTCTTTGGGCCAGGATCGGGTGGACAGCTACTTCGCCATGCGCAAGGTGGAAGTCCGCCGGGATAAGGAGGGTATCCGCCGCATCTTCCTCAACGGCAAGCCCTATTTCATGCACGGACTTCTGGATCAGGGCTATTGGCCCGATGGGCTCTACACCGCTCCCACCGATGACGCTCTGATTTTGGACATTCAGTCCATGAAGGATATGGGTTTCAACACCCTCCGCAAGCATATCAAGGTAGAACCCATGCGTTGGTATTACCATTGCGACCGCATCGGCATGCTGGTCTGGCAGGATATGCCCAACGGCGGTGAGGATTATTCTCTTGTCACCATCGGTGCGCCTTTTATCACCGGCATTCACAGCCGGGACAATAAATACAAAGGCTTCGCCCGCCAGAGTGAATACGGCAGACAGATGTTCCATCAGGAACTGAAAGAAATGGTCACCCAGCTTTATAGCGTGCCTTCCATCGTCATGTGGGTGCCCTTCAATGAGGGTTGGGGCCAGTTTGACGCCAAGCAGGCCGTGGCCATCATTGATGAGCTGGACCCCGATCGACTCATTGACCATGCCAGCGGCTGGCACGATCAGGGCATCGGTCATTTCAAGAGTGTCCACTGGTACGCCTCCGCCTACCGTTTCCAGAAGGACAAGAAAGGGCGCTGCGTCATCCTCACCGAGTGCGGCGGCTTCAACCTTCGGGTGGAGGGTCACTGCTGGAACAACAAAAATTTCGGTTACAAAAAGCAGAAAAGTGATGAGAAACTGCTGGAATCCTACGAAAAACTGATCCTCAATCAGCTTCTCCCTGCAAAAAAGAAAGGTCTTTCCGCTGCGATCTACACCCAGATCTCCGATGTGGAGGACGAAGTCAACGGCATCTGGACCTATGACCGTCAAGTGCAGAAGCTGCCCACGGCAGCTGTCCGGGACATCAATCTCCAGTTGACCGCCGGCAATTAAGGAGAAACCTTCATGGTGTTCTGTTCACCATGAAAGGTGCAACCTTTATCTACACCCGCTCTGCCGGTAATAAGAAAGCCACACCTCTGCTGCGCAGGGCGGGGGGTTTTTTATCTATTTTTACTTTTCCAGTTCGTGCAGCATCAGCAGCAGACGAGCTTCGTCCTCGCGGCTGTCAGCAAACAGTTCCAGCGAGTCGCCGGACTCCTCGATCAGGCGGCCAATGGCCACATACTGGCTCATGGAGGACTTCAGGTTGAACACGTCACCCTCCAGGGACTTCAGGTACACACCGTGCTCGCACTCATTGATAGCGGCAACAAACTTCTGTACATCCTTAATGTTGTTCAGTTTCATAAAACCAACTCTCCTTTGATGATAGATTACATTCTTTCTGAAGTCATCATATCACAACCAGATAAAAATATCAATATTTTTATATCAAATAAAGTGTACTTTTTAACCAATTCCATTCTACTATATTTGTGCATTATTTACAAATCGCCTTGGTGTATTGCAGCAGCGACTCCATGGTACGGCGGTAATCTTCTTCCCCGCGATGGAGAATGTCAGCAAAGGGCAGACCTGCCCGATTGGTGTTGAATATGGCCGTGATACCCTCGTCATAAACAGCATCGGCATCATCGCCCACCACACCGACCACAGCCACCACCGGAACATTCCGTTTTTTTGCTCTGCGGGACACACCGACCGGGACTTTACCGCCCAGACTCTGTCCATCAATGCGGCCTTCCCCGGTGATGACCAGATCGCAGCCTTCCAGTTTTTTCTCAAATTCCACCAGATCCAGCACCACTTCGATCCCTGCCCGCAGTTTTGCCTTCAAAAACACCACGGCACCAAAGCCAAAGCCGCCTGCCGCACCTGCGCCGGGCAATTCCGCTGCCTTGGGATCGGTGACTTCCGCCAGATGGGCAAGACCTGCATCCAGCCGCTCCACCATAGCTTCGTCCGCACCCTTCTGCGGTGCAAAAATATAAGCCGCACCATTCTTGCCGCAGAGGGGATTGTCAATGTCGCACATGACCTCCACCTCTATATTTTGCAGAAGCTTTTCTGCGGCAGAGGTGTCGATTTGGGCAATGCTCTGCAGTGTACTGCCCGTGGGACAGAAGCAGTTCCCGCTTTCATCATAAAAACGGACACCCAAAGCCGCGGCGCAGCCCCAGCCGCCATCGTTGGTGGCGCTGCCCCCAAGACCGAGGATGATTTTCTTTGCTCCATGTTCAACAGCATGGGCGATCAGCTGTCCCACACCGTAGGTGGTGGTTTCCGCAGGGTTCAGTCTGGGGGCAGCCATAGGCAGACCTGCCGCGGCAGCCATTTCCACCACGGCAATCTCGCCGATTTTTGCATAACTGGCTTCTACCGGCTCTCCCCACGGACCCCGGACGGTACAGGTAACGGCTTCGCCGCCCATGGCTTCCAGAAAACAATCTACAGTTCCCTCGCCGCCGTCCGCCACCGGCAAGCCGATGACTTCACACTGGGGAAAATGCCGCAAAATACATTCCTTGGCGATCTGCGCCACACGGCTGCTGGAAATTGTTCCTTTAAAGGAATCAGAAATGACTACAATTTTTTTCATCGCATATTCACCACATTTACTGATTTTCCGGACAGGAAGCCCCTGAGATTTTCCACCGTGCAGTCCATGATCCGCTGACGGCTTTCTTTGGATGCCCATGCAATATGGGGCGTGATCCAGCAGTTTTTCGCGGTCAGCAGAGGATTTTCTGCCCGGATGGGTTCTTCAGACACCACATCCATAGCTGCCGCACGGACTTTGCCGCTATTCAGGGCATCTGCCAGATCCTGCTCCACGATCAGCGGACCTCTGGAGGTGTTGAGAAGAATGACCCCATCTTTCATTTTAGAAATGGCAGCTTTATTGATGATCCCTTCGGTTTCCGGGAACAGGGGACAATGGAGGGAAATCACATCGGACTGCGCCAACAGTTCCTCCAGAGATACATATCTTCCAATGGCACAGCCTTCGTCACATTCGGAACGGTTGTATGCCAGAACCTTCATACCCAAGGCAGAAGCGATCCGTCCCACCTGCCGTCCGATCCGGCCAAAACCGATGATACCCATGGTCTTGCCATCCAGCTCCGTCAGAGGGCGATCCCAGAAACACCAGTCGGCACCGTTCTGCCATCTGCCCTCTGCCACAGCTGCGGCATGATGCCCCACCTGATTGCAGATCTCCAACAGCAGGGCAGCGGTATGCTGCGCCACAGCCATAGTGCCGTAGGCAGGGATATTGGTGACGGGAATGTTTCGTTCCGCAGCGGTTTCGCAGTCCACCACATTGTAGCCCGTGGCAAGGACACCGATGTATTTTACATTGGGGCAGGCATCCAGCACCGCTTTGGTGATCCGCGTCTTGTTGGTAAAGACAATTTCTGCATCGCCAATACGGCGAATGGTTTCCACTTCATCAGCAGGCTTATCATAGACGGTCAGTTCACCCAGTTCTGCCAAGGCTTCCCAGCTGAGATCACCGGGATTCTCCCGATCTCCGTCCAGAACGATGATTTTCATTTGGCACGCACCTCTTTTCAATTTGATCTATCATTTTTTAAATTTAAGATTGTACCCACTATATCATGCACCCACCAGAATGTAAAGTTATGCACAAAATTGTCGTTAAAATCTCACAAAAATTCAAATTTTCCACATTTTCCTTGCCTTTACTCCTCCTTTGTGCTATAATTCTCTAAAATTACGAACGGAGTGCAGATTATGAGTTACTACAAGCGTGTCTGCAGAAATAATCGCTGCCGCCATTGTATCAATGAGAAATACGGGCTGAATTTGCAGCCACGCGATTGCCGGTATTGGCATTATCTGTCTGAGTGCTCGCATTGCAAAGAGGTCCACAACATCGTCACTGATCTGACCCTGTCCGGCATTTTTAAATTGTTTTGGCATTCCTTGTTCCACAAAAAAAGATAAACGGAAAACGCGATGGATGATCCTTCGCGTTTTTTTATTAGATAAGTAATCTCAAAACTAAGGACAGAACCAGAGAAGCCACCGAAATGATACAGGATATCACAAAAATATCCAGACAAGATCCCTTGTATTTACAGTTGGAAACCGCAAGCAGGGGGCAGCACAGCACCGTTATAGGGATGGGTGTCCGGACCGCCGTAAGCAGTAGATTTTCTTTCAATGAATAACCTATTCAAACCAGCTTGATATTAGATATATGTTGTTGTACAATTACAAGACATAGTGATTTGGAGATGTTTCATATGCAAAATAGAAATGCCAATGTAGATTTGTCCCGCATTCTTGCCACGATATTTGTAGTAACTCTACATGTAATGGGCGAAGGCGGTATTTTACAAAAATTGTCTTCCGATACAGCAAGCTATTGGATTGGTTGGTTTATTGAAATCTGCGCTTACTGTGCCATCAACATTTTCGTTTTAATAAGCGGTTATGTCATGGTTAGCAAACCCATAAAAGCAAAAAGTATCATCAGTTTGTGGCTTCAAGTTTTATTCTGCTCCGTTTCTCTGACTTTTTTATCTTTCCTTCTCTTTCCTGAAACCAGAACGATAAAAAACCTCATTTTTTCCTTTGTACCGGTTCTCAGTAATCAGTGGTGGTATATATCCTCTTACTTTGTCCTGTTCTTTTTTATACCAATACTAAACTCTGCCATACACAACCTTCCCCAGAAAACAGTTAAAAAAATCCTTCTTTTGTTCCTTTTCGGATCATGTGCCAGCCGTTGCGTTTATCCGGTAGATGCATTTGTCCTCAATGAGGGATATTCCGCAATTTGGCTTATTTTTATTTATTTAATTGGTGCATATATCAGGAAGTATGATTTACAAGAAAAAATTACAGCAACAAAAAGTCTCTTGCTCTTTTTGGCCATGACATTATTAACCTTTTTGAGTAGGGCTGGCTTGCATTTTGGCACAAAACTGCTTTTGGGGCAAGAGCGATTTGTAAACATACTCGTTTCATATACCTCTATCTCTGTTGTTTTTTCGGCAATTTTCATTTTCATGTTTTGCTTGAACATCAGAATCAATGACGTTTCCAAAAAGATTATAGGTCTGTTTGCGCCCACCACTTTAAGTGTGTATCTAATCCATACGCATCCACTTGTTTTTTCTTACATCATGAAAGATACCTTCGTATCATTTGCACACATGCCCCTTTTGATCATGTTGTTATGTATCTTTGCATCCATTTTAACCATATTCCTATTGTGCTCCGCAGTGGATCTGCTTAGAATACAGCTTTTTAAACTCTTAAGAATCAGCAAATTGAGTGATTTTATCGCCAATAAAATCATCGGGCTTTACTTGAAAATCGTTAAAGAATAGGTTCTCCGATGAAGTATAATCTCCTCCTGTTTACAGATACTAGCATCGTAATTTGTAAAATTAAGAGGAGAGAATATATATGAAAGCTACTGGTATTGTCAGACGCATTGATGACCTTGGCCGTGTGGTCATTCCCAAGGAGATCCGCCGAACCCTCCGGATCCGCGAAGGCGATCCCCTTGAGATCTACACCGAACGGGATGGAGAGGTCATCTTCAAGAAGTATTCCCCCATGGGAGATCTGGTGGAACAGGCCAATCAGATCTGCGACTCCATCACCAAGAACACCGGCCATATTGCCGTGGTCTGCGACCGGGACAGCATCATCGCCGTAGCCGGCGCTTCCCGCCGGGATCTGGTGGACAAGAATATCTCCAAGGAACTGGAACAGCTGATGGAGCAGCGGCGCACCTATCTGTACCAGAGCGGCGAAAGCTATATCCGCGTCTGTGACACCGTGGATCGCTACCACCTGGGTGTCGCCACTCCCATTTTGTCCGAGGGCGATCTCATGGGCGGTGTGATGATCCTGCTGGAGGAAAAGGACATGGCCCTGACGGAACCGGAGCAGAAGCTGGTCCAGACTGTGGCAGGTTTCCTCGGCAGACAGATGGAGAATTAAAAAAAGAAGTGCTGACCAAATGGTCAGCACTTCTTTTTTTACTGCAGCACACTTGCGCCGTTGATAAGGGTGGTGGAGTACATAATCAGCACATCCTGCCCATGGAAATCCACAAACTGAGAAAGAACCATGGGATTGACATAGCGCATATCCACCAGGGTAATGGTCTTATAAGCCGGCAGCAGCAAAGGTGCAAGGGAACTGCCGTAAGAATCCCGGAAGAGGATCAACTCCCGATCCGTTTCCGCCAAGGGATTTTCCAGCTTTTGCACCGCCTGCGCCCCATGGAGGAACACATCATAGCCGTCCATGCCGTCAAATTTTCCCGGGGCATAGACCGGCTGTTCCCCCTGCAGTTCCGGGCCGGTGACAACAGCGTTTTCCGTCACTTCATTGCGCAGATAAGTCAGATCCTCTGCCGCCATGGGCAGCGCCGCCTGTCCGTAATAGACACCGTAGAACCCCTCCAGAACCGTCCGGTCGTAGGTGTCCACCTCAGGCAGCTGCACATTCAGCACCGCTTCCAGCACATCCAGAACCGGCTGCAGGCACTCCTGCCGCCAATGGGAGTCTGTGGCATAGTAGTCCTGCAAAGACAAAGCTTCGAACAGATCTCCCCGCACATCCATGTTGGGAAGTCCTGTTTCCAGCATGGAAAGAAGCAAGCCATCATTCATCCGCGGCCCATCCATATAATAGGCCTTATCGGGAATAACCACGCAGGCGGTCTTGGAAGTCGCAAAGTGTTTCTTCTGCAAGTCGCTGAATTTTTTGATAAACAGCTGTACCTGCTTTTCATCCAGAGTCTGCTCGATTTTGGCCGCAGAACCGTCTTCCAGCATAATGCCGTTGTTGTCCTTCTGCCCCAGCACATAATAGGTCCAGAGGGATTTCACCGTGCGGAACCCATCCCGCAGGGGGAACTGATCCAGCAGATAGTCCTCCAGATCATCGGCAGAGGCAATTTCGGAAAATTGGAACAGTTTTCTCCGCTCTGCCTTGGACACATCTCCATCGGGCAGGATGGCATGGAGCACCATGCCGCCCACCAGAAATACCGCCAGCACGGAAATCGTCAGTATTCGTTTCAGTTTTTCCATGGCGACCTCCTTAGAAGCGGAAATACAGGAAGGGATTGAAGGACCCATCCACCAGACAGGCAGTCACCAGCACCACCATGACCATCACAAACAAGGGCTGCAGCAG
>JAZNFJ010000146.1:0-12557 GCA_045589035.1 Candidatus Avilachnospira sp.
GCTTCTTCGGCGGCGAGACTTTTGATGTGCCCGGTCGGAAGGCCGTGTGCGTGGACGCCACCGGCGCGGGCGACGCTTTCTGGGGCGGCTTCCTGTCCTCTCTGCGGATTCAGGGCGTGGAAAAAGCGAGCCAGCTGACCCGCGAGATTCTGGAAAAAGCCATGACCTACGGCAATGTCAGCGGCTGGCTGTGCGTTCAGAGCAAGGGCGCCATCGAATCCCTGCCCACCAGAGAAAAAATTGAAAGCTATCTGTAACTTACATTTCTGTTGACAACAGTCCCAATTTGTGGTAAACTGCATGTAGTTAGTTATAGCTAACCAAGGAGGTCCATATCATGAATCTTGCGTCTGTTGTCATTGTGTTACTGGTGGCAGTGGCTGCTGCCGCCGTGATCCTCTCCCAGATCAAGGCAAAGAAGGCCGGAAAGGTCGGCTGCTCCGGCAGCTGCGGCGGCTGCGCCTACCGAAACCAATGTCATAAATAACAGAACCCCCACAGAGCCAAACTCTGTGGGGGCTTTCTTTGTCTATCAATCAAAGAACTTATCATGGATAGCGCGGACAGCACGCTCGCTGTCTGCCTTATCCACCAGAACGGAGACCTTGATCTCGGAGGTGGAGATGATGTGGATGTTGATGTTGGCCTGGCTGAGAGCCTCGAACATGGAGGCAGCAATGCCGGGATTGTTGACCATGCCGGAACCGACAATGGAAACCTTGGAAACATCGTTACGAATGGAGAACTTCTGGAAGCCCAGGGTATCCTTATGCTCTTCCAGCACCTTGCGGCACAGTTCCATATCGCCTTCGCCGACGGTGAAGGTGATATCCTTTTCCTCACCACGGCCGATGGACTGGAGGATGATATCCACATTGATCTTGTGCTTTGCCAGCAGGCCAAACAGCTGATAGGCCATACCGGGAACGTTCTTCAGGCCGACAACGGCAACCTTACAAATCTTCTTATCCTGAGCAACACCGTTGATATAAGTTTTTTCCACTTTAACTGCCTCCTTGACAATGGTACCGGGATTACCGGAGAAACTAGAGAGAACTTCCATCTCAATGCGATAGCGCTTTGCCAGCTCCACAGAGCGGTTATGCAGAACCTGGGCACCCAGAGAAGCCAGTTCCAGCATCTCATCATAGGTGATTTCGTCCAGCTTATGGGCATTGGAGACGATTCTGGGGTCGGTGGTATAGACGCCGTCCACATCGGTATAGATCTGGCACAGGTCCGCCTTCAGGGCCACAGCCAAAGCCACAGCAGTGGTATCGGAGCCGCCTCTGCCCAGAGTGGTCACATCGCCATACTTGTTGATGCCCTGGAAACCGGCCACCAGTACGATGCGGTGCTTATCCAGTTCCTTCTTAATACGGCTGGCTTCCACCTTGCGGATGCGGGCAGCGGAGTAATCGGAGTTGGTCTCCATACCCACCTGCCAGCCGGTCAGACTGACAGCGGAATAGCCCATCTTTTCCAGACACATGGCTGCCAGAGCGATGGAGATCTGCTCACCGGTGGAAAGCAGCATATCCATTTCACGCTTGGATGCGTTGGGGTTGATCTCTTTTGCCTTTTCGATGAGATCATCGGTGGTATCGCCCTGTGCGGACAGGACCACGACCACGTCGTTGCCTTCGTCATACTTCTTGGTGATGACATTACAGACATTTTGGATCTTCTGGGCGTCAGCCACAGAGCTGCCGCCGAATTTTTGTACGATCAGTGCCATATTTTACCCTCCTTGGGATCGTTTAAGAGAATATGGGACGAACTGCAGTCAGCTGCAGACCGGATGCCTCAATGGCAGCCTTCGTCGTGGGATTTGCCAGCTTGTAGCCGTCCTTACCCAGCTTCTGAGCCTGACCCAGCTTGGCTTCCACTTCTTCCGCAGAAGCATCGGTGCGGACCACATAGGACATTTCAAGTTCCCGGCTGTCCATCATTTCTTCGGGCTTTGCATCTGCCCAGTCCAGAGGTCTGCGGACATTTAGATGCCATGCAGCATCCACCATATCGCCAACCACAGCGCTGGCGGTGGGCAGCTTGCCTGCGCCGGGGCCGTAGAACATGGTTTCATTGACGGCATTGCCGCGAACCAGCAGGGCATTGAACACATCATCCACATTTGCCAGCTGGCAGGTGGTGGGAATGTAATGGGGTGCCACATAGGCGCAGACCTTACCGTCGGCAGTCTTAACCGTACGGCCCAACAGCTTGATCTTCATGCCGCCGGCAGCAGCCACCGCCACATCCTCGGCGGTGATGGAGGTGATGCCCTCTGTTGCCACCTGGTCAGGGTAGACATGGAAACCGAAGGACAAAGCGGAGAGGATACAGGCCTTGCGGCAGGCATCCAGACCTTCCACATCAGCAGCCGGATTGGCCTCGGCATAACCCTTGGCCTGTGCATCCTTCAGCACATCTTCGAAAGCTGCGCCCTCGGTGAACATCTTGGTAAGAATATAGTTGGTAGTACCGTTGACGATACCTGCCACTTCAGAAATCTCGTTGCCGGCCAGATCGAAGTACAGAGGCCGCAGGACGGGAATACCGCCGCCAACAGAAGCCTCAAAGAGGAAGTTGACATTCTTCTCCTTTGCGATCTGGAGCAGTTCATAACCCTTGGTTGCCACCAGTTCCTTGTTGGAAGTGGCAACATGCTTGCCGGCCAGCAGGCAGCGCTTGACAAATTCGTATGCCAGAGTGGCACCGCCGATGCACTCTGCCACGATCTTCACATTCTCATCGTTTTCGATAACCGCAAAATCGTGGACGATCTTATCTGCAAAGGGGCTGTCGGGAAACTCCCGGATATCCAGAATGTATTTCAGTTCCATAGGCTGACCGATCTTCTTGCCGATCATATCCTTATTCATGGTCAGAACTTCTGCCACACCGCTGCCAACGGTGCCGAAGCCCAAAACAGCTGCATAAATCATTGTATTGCCTCCTGTTAGAAATTTGCATTGCGGTAGATTTCACGAACCGCATCTGCGTCCAGCACCCGGAATGAGCCGATGGTTCTGGAATAATCATAACTGCACAGGGCAGTCAATTCTTCAATTTCCGCTTCCGGCAGCTTGCCGAAGCCCAGCTGAGAAACGCCCACAGGCATTCCCAAGTCCTTAAAATAGGCCACCTGCTTTTCGATGCCTGCCATGGCGGCAGCTTCATCGTCGGCTTCCTCGATCTGCCAGACATTTCTGGCAAATCTTGCAAAGCGGGCATAGCCGTCGGCAGGTGCCACAGCCTTCGCCCAACTGCCCCAGACGGCAGAAAGGCTGGCGCCGTGGGCCACATCGTACTTGGCGCTGATACCGTGACCCAGCTGATGGACGGCAAAATCCTTTTCGCCGCCAAGGCCCGTCAGACCGTTGTGAGAGATGCTGCCGCACCACATGATCTCGCTCATATGGGTAAGATCGGCGGGATCTTTCACCGCATCTGGTCCGTGCTCCAGCACCACCCGCAAAAGGGCTTCTGCCAAAGCATCGGTGATGTGGTTGTCGGGGACGGGGTTAAAATACCGATCCAAAGTGTGCATCAAAATATCCGTCACACCGCAGGCCACCTGATAGGCCGGCAATGTTGCCGCCAGACAGGGATCCATGACCGTAAAGGCAGGGCGGTTAAAATCTGTGCCCAGACCCCGCTTGGAACAGGTTTCTTCATTGGTCAGAACAGCGGAATCGCTGGTTTCACTGCCGGCTGCGGGGATGGTCAGCACCACACCCACAGGCAAGCTCTTTTCCACCGTGGCTTTTCTCATCCAGAAATCCCAGATGTCCGTATCCGGATTGGCCTTGCCGTGGGCAATGGCCTTAGCGGTGTCGATGACGCTGCCGCCGCCCACTGCCAGAATGAAATCCGCATCCATGGAAATGGCCTGGGCCACACCTTTTCTGGCATGGGCCAGCCGGGGGTTGGGCTGCACACCGCCAAAGGTTTCTGCGGTAATGCCTGCATCTGCCAGACCCTTACAGACCCGGTCCAGCAAGCCGGAACGGACCACACTGCCGCCACCGTAGACCACCAGGCAGCGGCTGCCGCCGTGCTTACGGACGAGGGCAGCGGTTTCGCTTTCCTTGCCCGGTCCAAAGACCACTTCCGTCTTCATATAATACTGAAAACTACGCATGATGTATGTCCTCCCATATTTTGGGATATATTAAATTGTCAGCCTGCAACCATTTCTGCCTTGACCACACCGGGTGTCTGCTCCACATGGCGAAGCAGTTCCTCCAGAGAGCATTTCAGCTCGCCGGTTTCGGCAGAAACCGTCACCATGGCACGGCCGCCGGTGGGAATGGCCTGGTTGATGGTCAGAATGTTGGCGCCATATTCGGCGAAGCGGGAAAGCAGCGCCGAAAGCACACCGGATTTGTTCTTCAGCATCAGCTGGAAGGTGATGATCCGACCTGCCATCAAATTCTGAAAGGGAGAAATGGTATCCCGATATTTATAAAAAGCGCTGCGGCTGATGCCCACGGCTTTGGTTGCCTCGTTGACCTTGTCGGTTTCGCCGGTTTCCAGCATCCGCTTGGCTTCTGCCACCTTGAGAAAAATCTCCGGCAGTGCAGCAGCTTCCACAATAAAAAATTTCGGTGTTTTCTCCAAAACACATCCCTCCATTCTCTCATTTTGTCCTTGCAGGAAAGTCATGTGTTTTTACATCGTGATATACTATACATCATTTTCCTGCAGAATGCAACCAGCAACTCACACATATTTTCCCGGGAGGAACTATGGAAAAACAGAAGTTATGGCAAAAAATACTCCTCTGCGCCGTCTGGGCCGCAGGGGCATTTCTGGCTCTGCGGTTTCTTGGCCCGGTGCTGCTGCCCTTTGCCGTGGGTCTTGCCATTGCCCTCAGCGCCGATCCCCTCATCACCCGGCTGCAGGATCGCTGTGCCATGCCCCGGTGGCTGTGCGCCGGCATCGGTGTTACGGGGATCTATCTGCTGTTCAGCCTGACGGTCTTTATCCTCTGCCGGCTGATCTGCCGGGAGTTCACCGCCTTTGTCCGGGCACTGCCCCAACTGCTGGGGACATTGGCAGCACCGGCAGCATCTCTGGAGGAGCGGCTGCTGCAGCTGGCCGCCCGTTTTCCGGACGGCATCGGCAAGGCACTGGAACAGAGCATCACGGCCTTTTTCCGCAACGGTGCCGGACTGGGGCAAAAAATCTACACATGGCTGTTCGATTTCGTCACCCGGCTGCTGCGGAAAATCCCGGATTTTTCCCTGTTTTTGCTGACGGCTGTCCTTTCCGGTTTTATGCTGGCAGCCAAGCTGCCCCAACTGCGAAATCTATGGCAGCAGAAGCTGCCGCAGGTGTGGCAGAACCGTGCCCACACCGTCGCAGACCGGCTGAAAGCCACCCTTGGGGGCTGGGCGCAGGCGCAGCTGAAGCTAATGGGGCTTTGCGCCTTGGTGCTGACTGCGGGATTTCTGATTTTGGGTGTCAATTATCCCCTGCTGTTTGGTCTGGTCATCGCTTTGGTGGATGCCCTGCCTGCTTTGGGGACAGGCTTGATCCTTGTGCCTTGGGGGCTGCTGTCCTTCCTGCAGGGAAATTCCTTTCTGGGTGTGGGGTTGCTTTTGCTCTTCGTCGCAGCTTCGCTGCTTCGCACAGCCATGGAGCCGAGACTGCTGGGCAGGCAGATCGGCTTAGACCCCCTGCTGACCCTCCTTTCCCTCTATGCAGGCTATCGCTTTGTTGGGCTGCTTGGCATGATTCTGTTCCCCATCGGGGCGATTATGATCAAGCAATTCTGGAAAACCGAGGCATAATGTGGTATCATAGGGCAAAAGGAGGTGCTGCCATGGAACTTAGACATACTGCCGACAGGCAGGGAAAGCTTTTGAGTTTTCTCCGTGGAGAACTGGCACTTTCCTCCTCTCTGGTCAAGCGGCTGAAATGGCAGAATGCCTTTTTTGTCAATGGACAGCCCGCCCATACGGATCATATTCTCGCCCCCGGCGATACCATCCGGGTGGTTCTGGACGAAGCGCCGCCGGAGTTCCCCCCGGAAGAGGGGTCTCTGGACATTTTATATGAAGATGAATGTCTTTTGGCAGTGGATAAGCCCCCGGGGCTGCTGATGCACCCGTCCTATTACCGGGATACAGGCACGCTGGCGAACCTTGTCAGCGGCTACTATCAAAAGACCAGGCAGCCCTGCGCGGTGCATCCCGTCAGCCGACTGGACCGGGACACCTTCGGTGTGGTACTCCTTGCCAAAAATGCCCATATTCACAGCAAAATGATGGAACTGTTAAAAACAGGGCAGGTGCAAAAGACCTATGAAGCATTGGTCTGGGGCTGCCCCAAGGAAGAAGAAGGAGATTGGACCTTCCCCATTGCCAGAAAAGGCGGCGGCAGTCTTCTGCGGGAAGTCCGGGCGGACGGACAGCCTGCCAAAACCCACTACCGGGTTCTGGAGCAGTTTGATACATACAGCCGCCTGTCTCTTTCCCCCATTACCGGCCGCACCCATCAGCTGCGGGTCCATTGTGTCCATGTGGGCTGTCCCATTCTGGGCGACCCTCAGTACGGCACAGAAGAGAGCCGCATGAACCTTCCCCACCAGCAGCTTTGCGCTGTAAAACTCCGTTTCCCCCACCCCATCACCGGAGAAATGGTGGAGCTGCGAAGCGGACAATCTTTACAGCAAATAAAATAAGAACGCACCCATAAGGCCCCCTTGTGTAAAGGGGGCTGGCACGCGAAGCGTGACTGGGGGATTGACAACCCCTCCGTTATTTGCTCCCCAAATGCCACCTCCCCTTGCACCGGGGAGGCTTTTCAGGTGCGTTCTTTTATTTAACTTCCCTGCAGGACATACAGCCAGAAGTGATAGATCACTCTTGCCATATCATAACGGGTCAGAACCGGGTCGCTGTCCATGACCGTCCGCAGTTTGCCGCCGGAACCCTGAATGATCAGATGGTTGTAGCACCAATGGAGGGCATGGCATTCCTGATTGGAGAGTTCCGGGTGCTCTGCTGTCATCTGTGCCAGCAGTTCCGCATCGTCCACTTCTGTGGAGATGCCCATGGAAGCCGCATACTTCATCAAAGTCACGGCTGCATCGGTGCGGTGAAGGCTGCGGTAGCTGTCCATATTCTCCGGATAGACATTGAGCAGTTTATTGTGGGCTGCCCACTTGACAGCAGGCAGATACTTGCCGGTCATCTGCCGTTCGCTGCCCAGGTAGACCCAGGTATTGCTCAGATCGGGAGAACCGTGCATCCTAAAGAGCACATCCAAAAATTCCGCATAGGTTGCCTTGGCATCATAGCCGAATTTGGTTTCCGATGCCGCATCCAGATAGCCGTTGCCCCACAGGAATTCCAGACAGTCGGTGCTCTTGCCTTCGGGAATGTCCGTAAAGGGCAAAGTCACCCGATCCTGTTGCTCTTTCTCATCCTGCTTCTGCTCGCTGGTCTTGGGGATCGTATGCTCGTAATAGTCGTAGTTCAGCACATCCAGAGATACGCGGAACTGATTGCGAATCAGATTCTGACGGCGGGTCAGATCGGCTTCCTCCACCGCATAGCCATCGGTGAAAACCTTCACCTGACCGGTGGCGGCATCAAAGCCGTAGTCCTTGGTGACAAAACTTTCGTCAGACAGCACCGCCATGCCGGTCGCGCCCTCGCTGAGCACATCGCGGCCTGTCAGCATTCTGGAATCGTACTTCACACCAAAGAGGTTCAGCATGGTGGGCAGAATGTCCACGGTGCTGCAGTAGGTATCCACCGTCACCGGCTCCATGCCGGGCACATAGCAGATAAAGCTGTTGCGGAACTTCTCAAAGACCGGATCCACAGCCTTACCTGCCAGTTCGCTGTACTGCTCATCGGTCAGGCCGTAGGGGTAATGGTCGTTGGTCAGGACGATGACGGTCTTGTCCGCCACACCTGCGGCTTCCAGACGGGTCATCAGTTCCGTCAGTGCCAGTTCCAGCTCCTGGTTGCAGGCGATGTAGGCCTTGACCGTTTCGGAATAAGGCAGATTTGCCGTCATCTCCTTGTTTTTCAGACTCATGGGATTTTCCCAGTCGTACTGATAGTGGCCGGAGAAGGTCATGTAGTACACATGGAAGGGCTGATCCACAGACAGGAAATCATCCGCAGAAGCCTGCACCATTTCCAGATCGGAGGAAGGCCAGTTGATCTCGATATCCAGTCCGCTGCCGGCAGCCTGGAACTGATCATAGCCCATGTTGGGATGGGTGTCCCGGCGGGAGTAGTACTCACCGGAATAGTTGTGGTAAGCCCAGGTCTGATAGCCCTCGGTTTTCAGGGCATTGCCCAGACAGAAGGGCAGGAAGTTGGACTGAGAGGCAAAGAAGCTGGCAGCCGCCTTGCTGCGGGACATATCGGGATAGATGCCCATGCAGAAAGTGTATTCGCCGTTGGTGGTATTGCTGGCATAAGTGCCGAAGAAGTTTTCAAAGACAAAGCCGTTGGTGGAGAGTTTATAGAGTGTCGGTGTCCGCTGGGGATCGATCAGCAGCGGAGAGAAGGATTCGGCGCAGATGGTGATCAGGTTGTAGCCCTCCAGCAGGCCGGTATATTCATGCTGTTCCGTGGGCATGACCCCTGCGAAATAGTCATCCAATTTGCTGATATTGGCATCCTCCCGCTGGGCAGACAGGCTTTCCAGATCCAAATCCAGCATGTTGTAATCCTTGGCAGGATCCAGCACGAAATTGCCGCCGGTGGCATAGGCATCGGAAGCCGCTTCCCCATCCTGAGAGAGCATATACTTGCATTCCAGCCGTGTGGTGGTCAAAAGGCCCAGATTGTTGACGCTGATCTCCGTACCGGTATTGCGGCTGGTGTAAAGGCCGAAAACGGTGTACGCACCGGTACCCGCAGCCGCCATCATGCCCACCGCTGCAAAATGGAGCAGCGCACAAAGCAGCAGTCCGCACAGGGGACGATACCACTTCCATCTTGCAAACCGCAGTACCTTGGCGGCAGTCAGCACAATGACCAGTGCCAACGGCACCAGCATAACGAGGATCTGATACCAGATCTGCAGCATGCCATGGATCATCTGCTTGAAGAAATTGGTCACCGCTGCAGCACCCGTAAACATCTGCATGAGGGACATAAATTCGCCAAAAATGGAGTTGTAGACCAGATGGATCTCAAAGTATAAGGTCATCAGACCCAGCAGCACGCAGAGCACCGTCGGTGCGGCTTTTCTGGGCAGCAGGCTGCAGATACCATAGATGGCTGCGCCCCATGCCAGGGCAAACAGAACCGGATAGACGATCCGCAGACCGATGGTCTGATAAATAAACAGATGCAGGAGCAACTCCAAGCAAACAGGCGTCAATAATGCCAGAATATTCGCCGGTGCATGCTTTCTTTCTCTCATATACCGAACTGACCTCACTTCTCAAAAAATCCTCCATGAGTTTAGCACATCCCCCCGGTTTTTTCAACATATTCCGCCAAAATGTTCCTTGACACAGGCCATTTTCCGACCTATGATTAGAAAAGAATATTAGGAGGTGCTTCTATGAAAAAACCGACTCTGGTCATTATGGCAGCCGGTATGGGCAGCCGTTTCGGTGGACTGAAGCAGATGACCCCTGTGGACGAGCAGGGTCATTTTATGATGGATTTTTCCATTTACGATGCCATCCGCGCAGGCTTCGGCAAAGTGGTCTGCGTCATCAAGGAGGAAATGGAGCAGACCTTTGACGAGATCATTGGCACCCGCATCCGCCCCCATATCGAACTGGTCTATGCGCACCAGAAGCTGACCAACATTCCTGAGGGCCGTACCATCCCCGAAGGCCGCACCAAGCCTTGGGGCACCGGTCATGCCACTCTCTCCGCCGCACCTTATGTGGACGGTCCTTTTGCCGTCATCAATGCCGACGATTTCTACGGCAGAGAAGCATATGAGGTCATGGGCAAGTTCCTCTCCGGCGACCATAAGCCTACGGAACATGCCATGGTTGGCTATGCGCTGGAAAACACCCTGACGGAAAACGGTTCTGTTTCCAGAGGTGTCTGCTCCGTGGATGAAACCGGTCATCTGACCGGTGTGGAAGAGCGGCTGAAGATCGTCCGCCGGGAAGACGGCACCATGGCTGATCTGACCGAGAACGGCGATGTGCCTCTGCAGGACGGCACTGTCGTTTCTCTGAACTTCTGGGGCTTCCAGGCTGAGGTCCTGCCCAAGCTGAATGCCATGTTCGATGCCTTTATGGAAAATTCTGTTCCCCAGAACCCTCTGAAGGCCGAGTTCTATCTCCCCGGCATTGCCGATACCCTTCTGCGGACCGGTGAAGGCACGGTGGATGTGCTGCAGTGCCCTGCCCGGTGGTACGGTGTCACCTATCAGGAAGACCTGCCCGGTGTCAAGGCCACCATCGCCCGTATGAAAGCGGAAGGCCAGTATCCCGCCGAACTTTGGAAATAAAAAAACGCCTCCCTCTGATGAGGGAGGTGGGAAAACCGCAGGTTTTGACGGGGGGAGAGAGTTTTCTCTCCCCCAGCTTCGCTTTGCTCAGCAGCCCCCTCGTCAGAGGGGGCCTTTTTATGTACCTTATACGGCTGCAACTTCCTTGGTCAGTTCCAGTTCCAGCAGCTTCACATGGAACACTGCCACATGATCGGTGGCATGCTTGCCTTTGCACTCGGCGCGGAAGGTGATGCTGCCGCCGCCGGAGCCGTCCTTTCTGGCCTCCACATTATGCAGCTGCATGCCGCAGGCCTCCGCCGTATCATGGAGTTGCCGCAGACCCTCTGCCAGGTTGCTGCACTCCATCACATAGCTGCACTGGGCATAGCGATCCTTCATCATTCGCTTCTGCAGCCAGTCAAAGGCCACCAGCGTGATGAGCATAAACAATGCGCCAAACAGACCCAGGGCATAATAGCCGGCGCCTATTGCCATACCAAGGCAGGCAACTGCCCAAATGCTGGCAGCCGTGGTCAGACCGCGGACGGAGTTGCCTTCCCGCATGATGGTACCTGCACCCAGGAAACCGACACCGGTCACCACCTGCGCTGCCATACGGGCAGGATCGGGGGTGGCGCCAAAGGGATTATAATCTTTAAAAATCAACTGGCCTGTGATCATCACCGCACAGGAGCCCAATGCCACCAGCATATGGGTACGCAGGCCGGCAGGCCGGCGGGTCAGCTCCCGGTCAATGCCGATGAGTACACCGATAATCAGTGCGATTGCCAACCGAAACGCAACCACACCTGCACCCAATTCCATGGGGCCGGCGCTCAAAAAATGTCTGATCTGTTCCATTTTCGTTCCCCTCTCACAGTATTTTTGCGATTATACCGCAATTGGGAAGAAAAATCAAGCCCTTACAGAAAATTCATACATTTTTGTGTGCTTTTGTTTGAATTTTATTGCTTTTTCCTCGTTTTTCATGGTCAGACCAAAGATGTTCCTTCCCATTCCCTGTCGGGGGTCACATCCAGCAGTTTGGCGATGGTGGGAGCAATGTCCATAATATTGACATTCTCCAGAATGTTGCCCGGCTTAAAATCTTTGCCCAACGCAAAGAAAGGAATGGTCATATCCTCGGGAACATCCATGCCGTGGATTCGGTCATGACCGCCATGGTCAGCGGTGATGAAAACCGTATATTCTTCATCCACCGCTTCCAGTACAGCTTCGATATGCTTCCAGCTATCCCGGACGGCAGTCAGATACTCCTCGCTCATCCAGCCGTATTTATGACCGGCTTCATCGGGTGTGCCCAGATAGAGGAAGGTAAAATCCGGGGCAGATTCCTTCATGAAAGTGATTGCTTCCTCCGTCAGCCGTCTGGAGGCCTCCTCATAGCCAAGTTTCCAGCCGCCCCAGCAGCTGCAGCGGCGCAAGCAGCCGGGCAGAGCCACATCCCGCAGGGATTCCCAGCTATAGAACATACCGCAGTCCTTACCGGCTGCAGCCAGCAGATCCAGCATGCTTTTCACCGGCCGCACCTGCGGCGCATAGAGATTGGTGGTGGTACCATGACGTTGAGGGGGGACGCTGTGAAACAGTGACACATGACAGGGCAGAGTCATAGATGGAAACACGGTCTGGGCATTGAGGGTGTAAGATGCCCGCTTTTTCACCTGCTCCACCTGTGGGATACCATTCAGGGCATCGGGGCGCATACCGTCTACCAAGATCAGCAGTACTTTCAAAGGAAATCACTCCTTATTTTATTCTGGTGTCAGTATACACGCACAGGCTCCAAATTGCAAGATTACTGCCCGATTTTTGCATTCATTCTGCGGCTGACAGCCTTCACAGAGAGATATACTGCCAGCCAGATTGCAAAGTAACCCACCACGAAAATCGCCGTAAAGAGCAGCACCACGGAAAGACGGAAAGGAATCCAACTGTTCAGCAGATAGCAAGCCACATAGGTCAGATACAGCACACCCAGCTGACAAAAAGCAGCTTTGGGGACACTCCAGGTTTCGATCTGATGGAACACAGAAGTGCCTGCCTGTATGAAAGCCAGCAGATAGATGGAGATGGTAGCGATCAGCACCTCC
>JAZNFJ010000147.1:0-8770 GCA_045589035.1 Candidatus Avilachnospira sp.
ATCAGCTGGAGATCTGGGCTGGCAGAGCCAATGTGGATCTGATCCGGCAGGACGAGGGTGCAGACCCCGCAGCTGTGGTCTATGATGCCATTGCCGCAGCCAAGGCGCGGAAAGCCGATGTGATTCTCTGTGATACGGCAGGCCGCCTGCACAATAAGCAGAATTTGATGAACGAACTGGGCAAGATCGCCCGGGTCATTGAGCGGGAACTGCCCAACGCAGCCAGAGAAGTCCTGCTGGTGCTGGACGGCACCACCGGCCAGAACGGCATGGTGCAGGCACGGCAGTTCAAGGAGATCGCCGGTGTCACTGCCATGGCTGTCACCAAACTGGACGGTACTGCCAAGGGCGGTATTGTGGTTTCTGTGGCCCATGAACTGCAGATTCCTGTGAAGTATATCGGTGTGGGCGAGCAGATAGATGATCTGATGCCCTTTGAAGCAGAAGCATTTGCGGAGGCTTTGGTATGAAATTGGTATTAGCCAGTAAAAATCAGCACAAACTGGTAGAAATGCAGACCATTCTGGGTCAGCTGGGTCTGGAAGTGGTGCTGGAGAGCGAAGTGGGCGTCGATGTGGATGTGGAGGAAACCGGAACCACATTTGCGGAGAATGCCCTGCTGAAAGCGAAAGCTGTCATGGAAGCCAGCGGCATGGCTGCCATTGCCGATGACTCCGGTTTGATGGTGGATGCCCTGAACGGTGAACCCGGAGTTTACTCCGCCCGTTACGGCGGTAAAGGTTCCGATCCCGAGCGGACGGCATTCCTTCTGGAGAACATGAAGGGTATTCCGAAAGAAAAGCGCACAGGCCGTTTCGTCAGTGCTATTGCCTGCGCACTGCCCGATGGCCGTGAGGTCACGGCAGAAGGTGTGTGCGAAGGCACGATTCTGTTTGAAACAAGAGGGGATAACGGCTTTGGTTATGACCCCGTATTTTATGTGCCCCAGATCGGCAAGACCTTTGCCGAAGCTGACGGCGCGGAGAAGAATGCCATTTCCCACCGGGGGAATGCATTGCAGGCATTTTTGAAAGCATGGAAGGAGGCCGGCTTATGCTGACCAGCAAAGAAAGAGCGGCTTTTCGCTCTCAGGCCAACGGTCTGGAAGTAACATTGATGGTTGGTAAGGGCGGCGTGTCCGACCAGCTGATTACGGAAGCGGAAAAACTTCTGGAAGCCAAGGAACTGGTGAAAGGCCGTGTGCTGGAAACCGCTATGATGACCGCCCGTGAGGCGTGCGAAGCCATCTGCGAAGGTACCGGAGCCGACGGCATTTCCTGCGTAGGTGCTACCTTTGTCATCTGGCGGAAGTCCAAAAAACTGGAGGAAGCCAGAAAAGCCAAGGAAAAGGCTGTGGTTACAGCTAAAAAGAAAGTTAATCCTGTGAAAGTGGGCCGCCAGAAGCGCAGAGCCCAGCATAAGGCAGAGAAAGAACGCCGGGCACAGTATTTCCACGATGAAGCTGTCAAGGCGGCCATCGAGCGCAGAAAGCAGTACTATCAGGACTGAGTTTGAACAGGAGGGGAGCACATGGCAAAGATCGGTATTTACGGCGGCAGCTTCAATCCGCCCCATCTGGGACATTTACAGGCAGCAAAGGCATTTCACGAGAAACTGGGACTGGACTGCCTCCTGTTGATTCCCGCAGCCCTGCCTCCCCATAAAGCACTCCCCGCTGATACACCCGATGCCCGACACCGTCTGGAGATGACCAAGTGTATGGCAGAGGATCTGCCCTTTGCCAAGGTGGAGGATCTGGAACTGCGCCGGGAAGGTGCCAGCTATACGGTGGATACCCTGAAGGAATTGAGAAACCGGTATCCGGAGGATGAGCTGTACCTGTGCATGGGCACGGATATGTTCCGTTCTTTCGATGAATGGCGGGAGCCGGAGAAGATCACCCAGCTTGCCACAGTGGTTATGGCTCACCGGGTGAAAGCGGATACTGCAGAACTGCAGGAAGTGGAGCAGCACTTCCGGGAAACCTACCAGACAGAACCCATTTTATTGGCCAATGATATTCTCCCCATGAGTTCCACCCAGATCAGACGGCTTCTGATTTTGGGCGGCGCAGAGGACTTTTTGCCAAAGCCTGTCATGGCATATATTCAGGAACATGGCCTTTACGGCACAGACCGCAGCCGAAAGAACCTGTCTTTTGAGGAACTGAAGGCGGCATCTCTTCCATTGCACAAGCCTCAGCGGGTCAATCATGTTATCGGCTGCAGCGAAACTGCCCGCCGGCTGGCACTGATCCACGGAGCAGACCCGGATGATGCCGAAAGAGCAGGTATTCTCCACGATATCACCAAAGCATTGAACGGGGAAGACCAGTTGCGGATGTGCGACAAGTATGGTATAATCATCGATGCTTTTGACCGGGCACATCCCAAAATTCTCCATGCCACCACCGGCTCCGATGTGGCAAGGCGTGTTTTCGGTGAAAACGAAGCGGTGTGTCAGGCAATCCGGTGGCATACTTCCGGCAAGGCGAATATGTCTACTTTGGAAAAGATTATTTATGTGGCCGATTACATGGAACCCAACCGGGATTTCCCCGGTGTGGAGGAAATGCGTCATCTGGCGGAGACCGATCTGGATGCGGCCATGCTCATGGGACTGAAAATGGCCGGGGAGCATCTGGCCCGTCAGGGTGCAGAGATGTGCCGGCACTCCGTTGAAGCCATGGCGTACTTAGAGAATCAGAAAGGATCGTGCGAAGAAGCATGAAGCTATTCGGCAATCGCCGCCATGCATCCCGTTTAGCACCCCGTGCACACAAACTCACCGGCATCCAGAGGGGATTGCTGCTGTTGGCAGTGGGACTTCTGGTGCTGACAGGCACGGTGGTGGCTGTTTATAAAGATTTTGTCAAACCAGTGGAAGTGAACCACCCCACCCTTGGTTCTGTGGGAACTGAGCAGATTTTCCGTCCTCCCACGATTACCCAGACCCAGACCGATGGGAATGGCATAGAGGTGGAAGTGGAAGTTCCCGCCAGCCATAAAGAGGGCTTTTACAATATCCTCATCGCAGGCACCGATGATGACGGTTTCCGTACGGATACCATTATGATCGCCCGTTTGGATGTAAAGGCCCATACGGTTGCTGTTTTGAGTATTCCCCGGGATACCATCGTGGAAAGCACCATGCCGGTTCCGAAGATCAACGGTGTCTACGGTTATGCCGGTAAGGGCGAAAAGGGTATGAGGAACCTCAAATCCCATCTGGCAAAGCTGCTGGGCTTTGAAGTGGATGGTTATGCACTGGTGGATCTGGAAGCCTTTGTGGAACTGGTGGATCTGGTGGACGGTGTGGAATTTGATGTCCCCATGCGGATGTACTATTCCGATCCTTCCCAGAACTTGTATATCGACCTGCAGCCGGGTCTGCAGCGTCTGGACGGACAGAAAGCCATGCAGCTGGTGCGCTACCGAAAGGGTTATGCCACCCAGGATCTGCAGCGGACGGAAGTCCAGCAGGATTTCCTGCAGGCGTTGGCGAAACAATGTCTGAAGGTGTCCAATCTATCCAAAATCGGAGAAATGGCCGATATTTTCAAGGAATATGTGACCACGGATCTGACCGTTGGCAACATTGCCTATTTTGGTCAGGAACTGCTGAAATGCGATTTTGATGAGATGTACACCTACACTCTGGAGGGTGAAGGTGTCTATCTGGACGGTGTGTCCTACTATGCCGTGTACCTCAAAAACACCTTGGATGCAGTCAATGACTACTTCAACCCCTATGAAGCGGAGATCACAGACAAGAATGTGACCATTCTTACACCGGAGTATGTCCGCTATCTGCAGAAATCCAAAGAACCCGAACCGGAAGAGATTCCCGAAGAGGAAGAAATCCCGGAAGAACTTCCCCCTGAGGAAGAACTTCCCGAAGAACTGCCGGATGAAACCCCGGACCCGCAGCTGCCCACCGATGAGTGGCTGGAGCTGCCGCCGGAGGAGATCTGGCCCGAAGAAGAAAATTCATTGACCGAGCCGGTCAATTAGAAAGAAGGATGCACAAATGATGAATCCCAAAGACATCGCTGCATTGGCAGCAAAAGCACTGGACGACAAGAAGGGTGTGGACATTAGCCTCTTGGAGATCACCGATGTGACCACCCTGGCCGATCATTTTCTGATCTGCACCGGTACCTCCAATACCCATGTCAAGAGCCTGTGCGATGCCGTGGAAGAAGCACTGGACAATGCCGGTGAGCCTGCCCTGCGCCGCGAAGGTCATCGCAGTGGCACATGGGTACTGCTGGACTACGGCTGCCTGGTGGTCCATGTGTTCACGGAAGAAACAAGACAGTTTTACGATCTGGAGCGCCTTTGGAGCGATGCCAAGAAGATCGATCTGGAAACTATCATCAATCAGTAAAAGGTGAGAGAGCATGAAATACGAATTTAGCGCCATTGAACAGAAATGGCACAAATACTGGGAGGAGAACAACACCTTTGCAACGGATGTGTGGGACTTCTCCAAGCCCAAGTACTATGTGCTGGATATGTTCCCCTATCCCTCCGGTGTGGGTCTGCATGCCGGCCATCCCGAAGGCTATACCGCTACGGATATCATGTCCCGCATGAAGCGCATGCAGGGCTTCAATGTGCTGCACCCCATGGGCTATGACTCCTTCGGTCTGCCTGCTGAGCAGTACGCTGTGGATACCGGCAATCATCCCAACGGCTTCACCCAGAAGAACATCGAAACCTTCTCCAAGCAGCTGAAGGAACTGGGTTTTGACTATGACTGGACCAAGGTCATTGCCACCTCCGATCCCGATTTCTATAAGTGGACCCAGTGGATCTTCAAGAAGCTGTATGAGGCAGGCTATGCCAAGCGCATTGAAATGCCCGTTAACTGGTGCGAGGAACTGGGTACTGTTCTGGCCAATGATGAAGTCATTGACGGCAAGTCTGAACGCGGCGGTTTCCCCGTTGTGAAGAAGATGATGATGCAGTGGGTCATCGACCAGCCTGCCTTTGCTGAAAAGCTGCTGGAAGGTCTGGAAGAGATCGACTGGCCCGAATCCACCAAGGAGATCCAGCGCAACTGGATCGGCAAGTCCACCGGTGTGGAAGTGGACTTCAAGCTGGTGGGCGGCGGTGAATTCTCCATCTATACCACCTGTATCGAAACCATCTACGGCATTACCTTCATGGTTCTCGCCCCCAACGGCAAGATCACTGAATCTCTGCTGGATCGTGTGGAAAACCGCGAGGAAGTGGAAGCTTACATCGCCGAGGCTGCCAAGAAGAGCGAAATTGACCGTACCGATGCCAGCAAGACCAAGACCGGCTGCTGCCTGAAGGGTGTCTATGCCATCAATCCCGTCAACGGCAGAGAAGTGCCTGTGTTTATCGGCGACTTCGTTCTGGGCAACTACGGCACCGGCGCCGTTATGGCTGTTCCCAGCCACGACCAGCGCGACTTCGAGTATGCCATCGCCCATAAGATCCCCATGCTGCAGGTCATCGAGGGCCGTGATGTGTCCGAATGCGCTTTTGAGAAGCAGGATTATCTGGGTAAGGGCTGCAAGCTGATCAACTCCGAAGAGTTTACCGGTCTGACCGTGGAGGAGGCCAAGGAGGCCATCACCTGCAAGCTGGAAGGCATGGGTGTTGCCAGAAGAAAGACCAACTACCACTTCCGTGAATGGATCTTTGCCCGTCAGCGTTACTGGGGCGAGCCTGTTCCCTGTGTCTATACCGAAGATGGCGAAACCGTCTTCCTGCCCGATGAAGAACTGCCTCTGGTGCTGCCCGTTCTGGAGGACTATAAGGGCCGTGGCGGCAAGGCTCCTCTGGAAAATGCCGAGGAGTGGAAGCACTACGATCAGAACGGCATCAAGGGCCTGCGTGAAACTTCCACCATGCCCGGTTCTGCCGGTTCTTCCTGGTACTTCATGCGTTACATCGATCCCAAGAACGAAAATGCCTTCTGTGATCCCAAGCTGCTGGAGCACTGGCTGCCTGTTGACCTGTATGTGGGCGGCCCCGAGCATGCGGTCGGTCATTTGATCTACTCCCGTATCTGGAACCGTTTCCTGTATGATCAGGGTCTGTCCCCTGTGAAGGAGCCATTCAAGAAGCTGGTCCATCAGGGTATGATCCTGGGCGAGAACGGCATCAAGATGGGCAAGCGCTTCCCCGAATTTGTGGTCAACCCCAGTGATGTTGTCCGTGAATACGGTGCCGACACCCTGCGCCTGTACGAAATGTTCATGGGTCCCCTGGAGGTGTCCAAGCCCTGGTCTGCTGCCGGTGTTGCCGGTGCCAAGAAGTTTATCAACCGCGTTTGGAACTTCTTCACCGAAGCTGAAAACCTCACCGATGCCGATGATGGCAAGCTGACCAAGATTTACCATCAGACCGTCAAGAAGGTCACCAATGACTTTGAGTCCCTGGGCTTCAACACCGCCATCGCCCAGATGATGACCTTTGTTAACGAGGTCTATAAGATCGGTACCTGCCCCAGAGAATTTGCAGAAGGCTTCATCAAGATGATCTCCTGCATTACCCCCCATGTGGGCGAAGAGATCTGGCAGGTCATGGGTCATAACAACACCATTGCTTACGAATCCTGGCCCACTTACTCCGAAGAGAAGTGCAAGGAAAGCGAGATCAATATCGCTGTGCAGATCAACGGCAAAATGCGCGGCACCGTGCTGATGGCTGCTGATCTGGATGATGAAACCGTGGTGGCAAATGTGGTCGCCGACGAGAAAATCGCCAAGTCCATTGAGAAGCAGGGCGGCGAGATCCGCAAGACCATCGTGGTCAAGAACAAGCTGGTCAACCTGATCGTCAAGTAAGCAAACCAATCAAAAAAAGGCTTGACAAAACAACAGGATTTTACTATAATGAATTCTGCTGTTATAACAGCCCTGAAAGTACCCTGGATCGAGCCGGGTACATCGGAGGGAGGGAAATCAACCATGTCTGAAATTCACGTGAAAGAGAATGAATCTCTGGAATCTGCTCTGAAGCGCTTCAAGCGTTCCTGCGCCAAGGCTGGCGTTATTCAGGAGGTCAAGCGCAGAGAGCATTACGTGAGCCCCAGCCTGAAGCGTAAGCAGAAGTCTGAAGCTGCTCGCAAGAACAAGAAGAAGTTCTATTAATTCCCTCTGTTCTAACCACATACAAAACACCGCAGGTTTTACCTGCGGTGTTTTTGCATATAGGCTCCCTTGTGTAAAGGGAGCTGGCTGCCCGAAGGGCAGACTGAGGGATTGTGTGCAGGCATAATCAATGGCTGCGCTGCATTTTAATCCACCCCAAAAAGCCGGCTTCCATGGCCCATTGGCGTTTTTGCTCCAAGGTTTCGTCTGTGTCAAATAAGATTACCTTCTCCGGTGTGTGGATATAGCGGCAGCCAAGACTTTGGGTAAAAAAACCATCCTCCTGGGGCTGCTCCACCGGCTCTCCCTGTCCGTCAGGACAGGGCAGGGGAAAGGACAGGGACATTCGCTCCAACAAAAGCCAACAGCGACCCGGTGCGGCCTCTGCCGCCTGCTGAAAGCGGGCTTTCAGATTTCCACCGGAAATGGAAGAAGAAATCAGCACACCGGCTTGGGGAAATGCAGATCGCCATGGTTCTGCCACCAACAGTTTATCTTCCAGTTTTTCGTACAAAATAGAAAGAGGAACTTCTGCCGTTGGGTCTGCCCAGTCCGTTGCCAGGAAATCTGCCTCTGCCATAGGAGTGAGCAGTTTGCTGATGGGTGTGGGTTCTGCTGTGTACAGACAGCGCAAAACTTGTCCGGACACATCATACGTGGGAAGCAGCACCATTGGACAATCCTCCGTCCTTGTGATATACTTGGTATAACTCTATGATAAAGCAGGTTTGACTATGCCTTTTTCTTTGATTCCGAAGTATATGACAGAAAAGCTGACGGATCTGACCCCGGAACTGCTGCAGGCAAAAGGGATCAATTTTCTGATGCTGGATTTTGATAATACCATTGTGCCCTATACCACTAACGATCCCACAGACGAAATGGAGCAGTGGCTGCAGATGATGCTGGCTTCGCCGGTTCAGATCTGTGTGGTGTCCAACAGCAAAAAAGACCGGGTGGTCAAGTTTTGCGATGCTCGCGGAATTCCCTGCATTACCCATTCCAACAAGCCTTTCCAGAAAGGCATCCGGGAATGCCGTGATCGCTTCCATTTGGATATGAAAAAAACTGCAATGGTGGGAGATCAGATCTATACAGATGTGCTGGGCGGCAACTGTGCCGGTGCAACCTCCATTCTGGTCAAGCCCATCCATCTGCATAATATCTGGCTGATTCTTCGGCACTGGCTGGAACTGCCCTTTATTGCCATTGGAAAAAGGAGAATGAGATGAACAATCTGCAAAAACTCCAGAGTATTCTCACCGATGCAGATGCCCTGCTGCTGACCTCTCAGGTCAGCAGACTCTATGCTGCCGGCTATGATGTTGCCGAGGGTGTTGCTGTGATCGGCAGGGAAAAGAGTTACTATTTTACCGACAGCCGCTATCTGGAAGCGGCGGAAAACCATCTGCAAGGCTTTTTTGTGCTGGAGGTCAATCGGGAAAACCCTTATTCCGCCCGGATCAATGCCACTTTGGCAGAACTTGGCGCAAAGATCCTTGGCGTGGAGGAAGAGGATCTGACCCATGGAGCGTTTCTTCGCTATGAAGAGAAGCTCCACGCCAAGCTGCTGCCCTTTCAGGAAAAAATCACCGCTTTCCGCCATGTAAAAGAGGACTGGGAAGTGGAAAAAATGCG
>JAZNFJ010000148.1:0-12475 GCA_045589035.1 Candidatus Avilachnospira sp.
CCGTACCGTGGACATTGGACAGAATTTCCGCCCCGCCAAGGTGTACCTCCCCTTCCGAAGCCACAGGTATCGATTTTCCGGCTAAGGGTTTTTTCAGTTTTCCAAAGATCCCCATCTCCGTATTCTTCCCAACGGACCCCAAAATGTTCCGGACATCAAAAACACCTTTCAGTTCACCGGGTGCACCGCCACTCCCCTTTTTGACCTCAGATACGGATGATGACACCGCCACACCTGCCTCCAAAGGCAACAACACACCAGCATCCGTATCGTTTACTCCGTGCCCTAAAGCACCAAAGGCGCCGGTTTCTCCGTCATAATAAGTGACTGTTCCGATCCCTGCCATAGAATCGCGAATGTATGCCCCCAACTTATAGCCCTCTGCCGTCTTATCCGGTTCTACTTCAATTGTTGTTTCTTTGCCCCTCCGCTGGATGGTCAAGATCAATTCGTCGTCATCCAGACAGCCGCGAAGTCCCTGGGCTGTATGGACTGTTTTACCGTCCACCGCCATAATCACATCGCCTTTTTTCAGCCCGGCTTCCTGTGCTGCAGACTGTTCTTCAAAACCTGTTACGATCACACCTTTGCTGTACAGCTTGATCCCCACCGTACAGCCACCGGGAACCAGCATCCGCGGCATAGCCGATGTCCAGGTGCAGCACAGCAGCAACACAAGCAATCCGCTGATCCCCCGAAACCATCTTTTTTTCATTCGCCTTCTTCCTCCTCGCCTGTTTTTTAATATGGCTGTTTCCCGAAAAAAAAGGCATAGAAAATACAAGCAGTTTTTCCTGTAAGAAAACAAAAATCACCGAACGGCCACATTTTCACGCAGCCATTCGGTGATAAATTGAAAAAGAAGAAAAATCTGTCAGTCCAGAGAGAACTTCAAGCAGTATTCGTAAAGAGGATAGAATGCCTTCATGGTTTCGATGACCTGCTCTGCCAGCTTCCGGGAGAACATCACATCGCCAGCATCCACATGGGTGATGAAGCGAATATTCTTTTTGTTGAAATAAGGCTCCAGTTCCGGATGGGGACAAGGCTTTTTCTTGCCATAATCATCGCCATCCAGCATAATGCCCGTGGCTTTTTCTGCTTCTTTTACCAGCTTGGGATACACTTCTGGCTGAGCAGCCAGCAGCTTGCGGTACCGCTCCATAACCGCTGCCTTGGGTGTCCAGAGAATGAAACCGTAGTCAATTCCATCCGGATTGATCTGCAGATACAAAGCAGGCTGTTCGCTCCATGTATACCCCTCAGGACGCATAACAAACCAGATACTCTCCTTGTAAGGGACTGCCGGGTGCATTCTGGCATCCTTGTAAATTCTGGAAAGTTTGTAGTCCATATTGGGCACATCCTGGAAAGCCGCAAAAACCTCCTGAGACAGCTGTTTCATGGGCTCATAGAGGTATTTCTGATACTCGGGTTTGTGTTCCATAAACCATTCGCGATTGTTATTTAACCGGATACCCCAGAGAAAATCCATGGTTTCCGGTGAGAAGCCGTTAAACATATGCATCATCCTTTCACCGACATTTTAACATGAAATCTCCAATTTGCAAACTGCCAGATCTATGATATAATGAAAAAAATATTAAGGAGTGTGATCCTATGGATGCAAAAGTCTGTTTGAAGACCCGCAGAAGTGTCAGAAGATTTCAGGATAAGCCTGTTTCCAGAGAGCTGATCTCCGAAGTGGTCGCCACCGCACAATTCGCTCCCACCTGGAAGAACACCCAGACTGCCCGCTATACCTACATCGACGATCCCGCACTGAAGGCTCGCATTGCCGAAGAAGCCACCGTGAATTTTGCAAAAAACAAAGACACCATTACCAGCGCCGCCGGCGTGATGGTCGTCACATCCGTTCACGGCATCGCCGGTTTTAACGAAGACGGCTCCTACTCCTCTGATAAAGGTGAGCATTGGGAATCCTTTGATGCCGGTATTGCCACCCAGACGCTGAGTCTGGCTCTTCATGAAGCAGGTTTGGGTTCTGTCATCATGGGTCTGTTCGACTCCAAGAAGGTCATGGAACTGGCCAATATTCCCGAAGGTCAGGTGGTTGCCTGCATTATGGCCGTTGGCTATCCCGCTGAGGGTGAACACGGCAAGGCTGTCCGCAAGCCTTTGGACGAGGTTTTGTCCTTCCGTTAAAAGATTAAGGGCTTCCCAAAACGGGAAGCCCTTTTGTTTATGCTTCTGTCACAGGGGCAGGCTTGCTGCGGACAATACACTCGCAGCGGTTGATGGGAGTGCCCATGGCATGGAACTTTTCTTCGTAGTCGGTCATGATGCCAACGGGGCCGTGTTCGTGGAGATTGCGGGTCACATTTCGCATTTCCAGGTCGCAGAAGGCAAACTCCTCCAGAGAGAACTCGAACAAGGGTGCATTGTCGGTCTTGAAGTGAATCTCGCCGCCCAGTTTAATCACGCGGCGGTAGTGATCCAAAAAGCTGCGGAAGGTCAGACGGCGCTTGGCATTTTTCTTTCTGGGCCAGGGATCGCAAAAGTTGATATACAGCAGATCAATTTCGCTTTCCTCGAAAAATTCCTCAATCTTGGCAGCATCCATGGAGATAAAGTAGACATTCTTCAGCCCCAGTGCCTTGGCCTTTTCCATGGCAACCACCATGGCATCCTTACAGATCTCCACAGCAATCAGCAGCACATCAGGATCGGCAGATGCTGTTCTGACCGTAAAGCCGCCCTTACCACAGCCAACTTCAACACGCAGCTGCTTGCAATCGGGCATCAGTTCCCGCCAACGGCCCTTATAGGTTTCCGGCTCCTGAATCCAGTACTCGGCGCAGGCCTCCATCCGGGGAACCAGATTGACTTTCTTTCTCATTCTCATAGGTATCTTCCTCACTATGCAATATTCTGGCACGATTATACCAAAAATACTGCCGGGGGTAAAGTGTTTTATCTTGCTTTTCCTTTGCCAATCCGTTATAATGGCATGGATATATCCGGGTGTGGCCCAGTTGGTAGGGCGCCTGGTTTGGGACCAGGATGCCGCGAGTTCGAGTCTCGCCACTCGGACCATTAAATCGGTTACCGCATAAGCGGCAACCGATTTAATTTTTGTGCGAGACTCGACACTCTTTCAGTCTTTCATTTTAAACCAATCGGTGATATAATCAGCGCAATAACACTTTGGAGGAACTGTGATGCTCTTCAGAAAAGCAACCATGGATGATCTGCAGGCTGTTGCAGAGATCTATGCGCAAGTACACACCGCAGAAGAAACCGGCAGGATGACAGTCGGCTGGGCACGAAATGTGTATCCCACCTGCTCCACCGCAGAAGATGCGTTGCTAAGAGATGACCTGTTTGTCGCCGAGGATAATGGTAAAATTGTTGGAACAGCCATTATCAACCAGATCCAGCCGGACTGCTATAACGAAGGCAAGTGGGAGTACAAAGTCCCCAAGGAGCAGGTCATGGTGCTTCACACCCTGTGCGTCAATCCGGCTCTGTCCGGCAGAGGTTACGGCCGACAGTTTGTGGCATTCTATGAAGAATATGCCCTTTCCAACAAATGCCATTATCTTCGTATGGATACCCAGATCATCAATCTGAACGCCAGATCTCTGTACAGATTGATGGAATATAAAGAAATTGGCACGGTCCCCTGTGTGTTTAACGGTATCGAGAATGTACAGCTTATACTGCTGGAAAAGAAATTACAGAAAACAGCACCGGATTGAAGCCCGGTGCTGTTTTCTGCTTATTTTCCTCTCTTTTTCACATCTTCATCGATTCTTCTTTTCCAGCTTGCAGAGAGCGGAGCACCGCTGCGAAGTGTACAGACTGCCTGACCGATCACGTCATAATTCAGTTCCGTACCAAGGGTATCACACTTGTATGTCACTGCACGGTCTTCGCTGATACCAAATCGTTTGGCCTCCGCCGCAGCATCGATGTTCGCTCCCAAAAACAGGAACTCCCAGCCGTACTTTTCCTTCTGCCGCTCAATCATCTTGCGCACCTTGTCGTAATCATAGCGCTTGCTGGCATTCTCATAGCCATCGGTGGTGATGATAAAGAGCGTCTTTTCCGGCACGTCCTCTTTGCGGGCATACTTATGGACATTGCCAATGTGATGGATGGCGCCGCCCACCGCATCCAAAAGCGCAGTGCAGCCACGGGTAAAATATTCTTTTTCCGTCATAGGCGGTACCTTGTCCAAAGGCAGGCGGTCGTGAATCACCGTACTTTCGTGATCAAAAAGAACGGTAGAAACAACCGCTTCCCCTTCCTCCCCCTTTTGCTTCTCGATCATAGCGTTGAAGCCACCGATGGTGTCGCCCTCCAAACCGCTCATGGAGCCGCTCCGATCAAGGATAAAAACCAATTCTGTCATAATGAAAACCCTCCTTTGTTTTGTGAGACCAGTATCGCACAGTCAAAGGAGGGCTTGGTCGCATGATGGGCGACATTTATCAATACCCACCGACAGCAACAGCAAGTTGCTTGTTGTTTGGATGAGCTCATAGTATAATCATCGTGAGGTGATGACGCAATGGAAACGAAAGATATGATTCGTGAGCTCAGAACGAAAAAAGGCTTATCACAGGACGAACTTGCCGAGAAAGTCTTTGTGACCCGTCAGGCAGTCTCCCGCTGGGAAAATGGTGAAACCACGCCAAACACCGAAACGCTGAAACTGCTTTCCAAGCTGTTCGACGTTTCCATTAACACGCTTCTCGGCTCTCCGAGAGAGCTGATCTGCCAGTGCTGTGGTATGCCCTTGGAGGACTCCAGCATCAGCAAGGAACCGGACGGTTTCTTCAATGAAGAATACTGCAAATGGTGTTATGCGGACGGAGAATACATGTATCACGACATGGATGATCTGATCAACGTCTGCGTAGGCCACATGGCAAATGACCAGTTCACCCCCGAGCAGGTGCGCGCGTATATGAAGGATATGCTCCCGAAGCTGGACTATTGGAAACGGTACACAAACTTGGCCGGGGCGGAAAAGTTTGCCGAGTTCAAACAGCAGTTGATCGACGAGATCAACGCTCTGCACGTAGAGGGCATGCCGAAGGTTGAAAAGTTCAACGCGCTTGTGGGCGGATACGTCAATCTTGAGTACAAGCTTCCCAACGGAAAGCTCGTGAAGTTTCTGGACGATGGCGCGACCTATCTGGGAAATCAGCTGGAATGTGAATTGGGCGGAAACAGGTGTTTTGGAATCGCCGCCAACATGGATTTCATTCTGGTCTGCACCTACGAAGAAAATGGCGAAAATCCCGAGTTGGTGGTTTATAAGAAACGGTAACTTTGCTTGGCATTGATGCGAATGTGCGAATGTGATATAGTAAACTGAACGATAAGAATTTATCTAATAAATATCCCCCCGCATAGCGGGGGGTATTTCATTTTCGGGCATAGCCCTAATATTACTGGCAGCGCATAAATGCGCTTTTGGTTGGCCTGCCAGCCACGCACAGGATTACTTGCTACCCGTAAACGGGTCTCTTGGATCGTATATGCTTAACTGGTCAGCTTCTCTATCTTTCTTTAGTTGATCTGATATGTAATCTTTTATTGCTTTTGTGTTCTTTCCTACTGTGTCCACATAATAGCCTTTGCACCAAAATTCGCGGTTTCGGTACGCGAACTTCATGTTTCCATATTTCTGAAATATCATCAGACTGCTTTTCCCTTTTAAGTATCCCATGAACCCCGAAACGCTCATTTTGGGTGGTATGCTTACGAGTAAATGCACATGGTCTGGACATATCTCTCCCTCGATTATCTCTACGCCCTTCCACTGACATAGTGTCCGCAATATTTCTCGCATATCTTCTCGTTTTTCATTAAAAAATACTTTCCTCCGATATTTCGGCGCGAATACCACATGGTACTTACAATTCCACTTTGTATGTGCTAAACTATGTGTGACATTATTTTGTTCACTCATTTTAATGTCCTCCTAATGTGTTATTTTGTTCGTAAGCTGGCAGGCTCACTTCCATCTTAGCACATTAGGATTCTTTTCATCGCTTAAGCTCTTTTGAACCACGCGACTATCGCGTGGTTTTCATATACAATAACAGCAGCACAGGTTTCTGTGCTGCTGTTTTGTTATTAACCCATTTTCTTTTTCAGATCATTCAGGCGGTTGAGGGCTTCGTAGAGGGTATCATCCTTCTTGGCGAAGTGGATACGGACGATGTCGTTGACATCCTCGCGGAAGAAGGAAGTACCGGGCACGGCGGCGACGCCGACCTTTTTGACCATCTCTTCGCAGAATTCCACATCGGTCTGACCAGGCTTCAAGTACTGACCGATGTTGGCCAGAACGAAGTAGGCACCCTGGGGATCGGTATATTCCATTCCCATGGCATCCAGACCTTCGGTGAACAGCTTCTTCATGTGGGCATAGTGGGCGCCGAATTCTTCATAGTAGCTGTCGGGCATATCCAGACCCACCACGGCGGCTTCCATCATGGGAGAAGGTGCGCCAACGGTGTTGAAGTCATGGAACTGCTTGATCTTGTCCATAATGGGCTGGGGTGCGATGGCATAGCCCAGACGCCAGCCGGTGATGGAGTAGGTCTTGGACAGAGAGCTGCAGGAAACCGTGCGCTCCCACATACCGGGGATGCTGTTCATGTAAATATGCTGACGGCCATCGTAGATGATGTGCTCGTAGACTTCGTCCATGATGGCATAGACATCATACTTGATGCACAGATCTGCAATGGTCTTCAGTTCGTCATAGGTAAACACCTTACCGCAGGGGTTGGAGGGGTTGCAGATGAGAATGGCCTTGCAGCCCTTCTTGAACTCGTCCTCAATCTTCTGCGGGTCAAAATCAAAGGTGGGGGGAACCAGAGGAATGAACACAGGCTCACAGTCGGCAAAAATGGCCTGTGCACGATAATTCTCGAAGTAGGGAGAGAACATGGCAATGCGGTCACCGGGGTTGGTCAGGGCGAAGATGGTATCCACCATGGCCTCGGTGGAACCGATGGTCACGACCATTTCCGTGTTGGGATCGAGAGTACGGCCCATGAAGCGGCCGGCCTTCCGTGCCAGAGCCTGACGGAAGTTGGGGGCGCCCATGGTGATGGGATACTGGTGAGGGCCAAGGGCACTGACCTCTGCCAGACGGTCGGTCAGAGCCTTGGGGGGATCGAAGTCAGGGAAACCCTGTGCCAGGTTGATGGCATTATTATCAATGGCGATTCGGGTCATCCGGCGGATGACGGAATCGGTAAACTGTGCACATTTTCTGCTCATGGGTTGCATAGCAAATTCCTCCAAAAAACAATCTTCTGATACTTTAACGCATAAAATCAAAAAAGTCAAGATAAAACAAGAAAAACAGACCCGAAATCTCTATGTCCAGAGCTTCGGGTCTGTTTTCAAATAATCACAGTTCTTCGCTTACCGCCAGCAGGAGAATACCGATAATTACAATGGCAATAAAGACGTATGTTTTCCAGGAAAGCTTTTCTTTCAGGAAAATACGGGAAAGCAGCAGGGATACAATGCAGACCGAGGAAATGATGGGAGCGGCCACAGCGTCATTGCTGCCGAGGGCATACACATAAGTAAACTGACCGGCAGTTTCGAACACTGCGGCAAGGATCTTATCCCCATGCTGGGGCATCAGAGCAGCCTTGCCCTTCTCATTCTTGGCAAAGACAGGGCCAAACTTGACCTTCTTGGTCTTCATAAAGATGTACAGGCACAGGGCAAACAGGGCAAAGGTCAGCTCGTAGCTGGTGTTGGCCACATCTTCGATGGTGGCTTCGGTAATACCCACCAGAGGAGAGGCTGCCACATCTTCCACAAGGAAGAACGCATCATCCAGGAAGGTGCCAAAGGCATCCAGCAGGGCATAAACAAAGGGCATACAGAAGGCCACAATCGCCAGTTTCTTGCCCAGAGTCTTCTTTCGGACGGTTTCACCCTTGTTTTCCAGGATACCGACACCGAACACACCAACGCCAATCACCGCAACGGATACCCAAGTGAGCACAGAGTAAGTTTCCTTCATCACGATTGCGAACAGGAGAACACAAACGACACCGGCGGTATTTTCAATGGGGTCAGAAATGGATTCCTCCAAAAAACGCATACCAAAATAGGAGAAAGCCATAGAAACAATATACATCAGAGATACGGGCAGATAGATCAGTAGGTTGATGGGATTGTAAGCAATATCCTTGGTCAGCAGGGTAAAGATGGCATGCAGACCCATAATGATGCCCACCCAGATGCAGATCTTCAAATGGGAGTATTTTTCATCGGGACGAGCGCCCTTTTTGTAGAAAAGTTCCGCAGTACCCCACAAAATGGCGGTTGCGACAGAAAAGAACAGCCAGGACATGTTTTATTTCTCCTTTATTTATACTTGTTATTTATAATGTTACAATACCGGCATCCACCAATTTCTGCAGGGACATGAGAATGCCCAGCTTGGCATGATACCAAGTGAGGCCGCCCTGGAAATAGACCGCGTAAGGCGGCCGGATGGGGCCGTCGGCAGAAAGTTCGATGGAAGAACCCTGCACGAAAGCACCGGCAGCCATGACCACTTCGCTGTCATAACCGGGCATGGCCCAGGGCACGGGAGTCACGAAGCTGTCCACAGGCGCAGCAGCCTGAATACCGCTGCAGAAGGCCAGCATGGCTTCGGGGCTGCGCAGCTCTACCGCCTGAATGATGTCATGGCGGCTTTCCGTGCTGTTGGGTATGACATGGAAGCCCAGCTTTTCATAGATATTGGCCGCAAAGACTGCGCCCTTCAATGCACCGGAAACCACCGTAGGCGCAAGGAAGAAGCCCTGATACATACTGGGCAGCAATCCCAGGTTGGCGCCCACTTCCTGTCCCAGACCGGGAGCGGAAAGGCGGAAGCCGCAGCGGTCCACGCAGGCCTTGGTGCCGCAGATATAGCCGCCGATGGGAGCCAGACCGCCGCCGGGGTTCTTGATGAGACTGCCCACGATCATATCGGCACCCACATCGGAAGGTTCCAGTTCCTCGACAAATTCACCGTAGCAGTTATCCACCATAACGATCAGATCCGGCTTGATTTCCTTACAGAAGGCAATCAGCTCCCCGATCTGCTTCACGGAGAAGGAAGGACGGGTGGCATAGCCCTTGGACCGCTGGATGGTGACCATTTTGGTCTTTTCATGGATAGCCTTACAGATATTTTCATAGTCAAAGCTGCCGTCAGCCAGCAGATCCACCTGCCGGTAAGTGACACCGTACTCTTTGAGAGAGCAGGGAGAAGGACGGATGCCGATGACTTCTTCCAAAGTATCATAGGGGCCGCCGGCGGGACTCAGCAGTTCATCGCCGGGCAGCAGATTAGCAGAAAGTGCCACAGCCAGTGCATGGGTGCCGCAGGTAATCTGGGGACGGACCAGAGCCGCTTCCGTATGGAAGGTATCGGCATAGACCTGCTCCAGCCGGTCTCTGCCCACATCATCGTAGCCATAGCCGGTAGTCGCCGCCAGACAGGCTGCGCTGACCTTGTTCCGCTGCAGAGCGTGGAGTACCTTTGCCTGATTGAGTTCGGCAATCCGGTCAATGCCTTCAAAGCGCACCTTCAGCTGCTCCAGAATCTTTTCACCAAAATCGTAAACCTCGGCAGAAATGCCAAGTTTTGCATACATCTGTTTCATATCTCAGTCCTCTTTCCGGAGATTTCCCAAAATCTCCTCGGCAATATTTTCGATCACATCGGGTTTTGTCACGATAATTCCGTTCTTCTCATCGCCCAATATCAATAAGGTGTCCCCGGCTTCGATGCCGAATAATTTCCGTGCCTCTTTGGGGATGACAATCTGACCTTTTTCTCCCACTTTGGCTGTGCCGAAAATGTGATAGCCCTTGGATCGGCCCAACAAATGCTTGCCGCCGGCCATGGCATCTCCTCCTGTCAATTTTTCTTACTTTTCCTACTTGTAGGAATTTTCAACCATAAGATACTCTATCTTCCCTGCCAAGTCAATAGAAGTTTACAAAAAAATAGAGCGTTCGGCATGGTGTGTGAGGTGCCGAACGCGCATTTCCACTTGTCAGCATAGCTGCAAGATGGTATACTAAATTGTATGAGGCAACTCCACATAGGGGTGCCGCCTTGCGTGACTTGAGCATACCAAAACCGCCTCCAAAAGTCACCCTACCGAAAACTCTACTGCAGAAACGGACAGTAGAATTCCACTCTACTGCCGGTAGAGTGGTTTGAAAACCATTGAAAATACTACATTTCAGGAGTTCGACTATGGAACTGGATGATCTGACCCTGCGAAAAACAGTAGGAAAAAACATTTCCCTGTACCGCAAAGCCAACAAGGACACCCAAGCTTCTCTGGGGCAGAAACTGAACTATTCAGATAAGGCCGTATCCAAATGGGAACGGGGTGAAAGTCTGCCGGATGTCTATGTGCTGACCCGGATCGCCGCTTTGTATAATGTCACCGTCGGCAATCTCATTGGAGAGACCAAACCGGATCTGCAGGTAAGCCCTTACCTGCGGCTGTTTGTGTTTCTGCTGACCGGCGCGTTGATTTTTGTCATCGCAACGGTGCTGATCGTGGCTTTCGAGCTGTTCAATGTGCCTTTCAATACCTGGCTGTTCCTGCTCTATGCCGCCGCCCTGACTGCCGTAGCCGCGGTGGTCTACACCAGTATCTGGTGGAACCATTGGTGGCAGCTGGGTGCATGGTCTGCCGCCATCTGGCTGGGCGGATTGGCCGCACTGCTCACTGTTCCCGGCATTGTCGCCGCCAAAAGTCTGATGATCTGCGCCGCTTTTCAGGTGCTTGTGACCTTCTGGCTGCTGTATCGCCGCTCCAGAATCACAAAGAAAGGGCCGGAGGAAACTGCCGTATGAGTGGGATCTGCTATATTGTCGGCGCGGGAGAAGATTTCGGTCTGGACTTCCGTCCCACGGAAGACGATTTCGTGATTGCCGCCGACGGCGGCTACGGCGTTTTAAAGCAGGCAAAAATCCAACCTCAACTGGTGGTCGGTGATTTTGACTCTCTGGGACATATTCCGGAGGAGGAAAACACCGTCATCCTGCCTGCAGTCAAGGATGTGACAGATACCTGGGCCGCCATTCAGCTGGGTATGGACCGGGGTTACCGCCGATTTTTCCTCTACGGCTGCACCGGCGGCCGTTTTGAGCACACCCTCGCCAATGTACAGACCGTTGCCCATGTGACGGAACAGGGCATGGAGTGCCGCCTTTATGACCAGAAACAGGTCATCACCGGCCTTTCCAAGGGTACCATGACCTTTGATGCCAACCAGTCCGGTTTTGTTTCCGTCTTTGCCCACACGGACACCTGCAAGGGTGTCACCATCCGAGGCATGAAGTATGAACTGGACGATGCAGAATTGACCAATCGCTTCCCTCTCGGTGTCAGCAATGAATTCTGTGGAAAAGAGAGTTCTTTGACCGTGAATGAGGGTATTGCAATCGTTGTCTTTGACCGGTAGTTCCTTGACACCGGCTGGAAAATTTTTTATAATAACTATTGCGTTAAATTCTAAAACAAGTGAGGTGAAACAGCATGGACGCAGACAGAAGTAGCGGCACAGAACGAGGCCGACGAACCATGGCGTCCGGCTGGGACGCTTAGGGCATGAGGCCCCAGATGTGTCTTGCTCCTGTCAAACTTTGATTTGAAAAGGAGGAAGTACCCTTGAAAGAAAGAAACGTTGTTCTGGAGGAAACCATATTCAAGCTGGCGGAAGCCAAAAAGTATGCCTCCCTCCGGGACTTTCTGGCCACCCTCAACGGCGCTGACATTGCCGGCGCTTTTGGCGAGTTGTCAGACATGAACCTGCCTCTGGTTTTCCGCCTGCTGCCCAAGGAACTGGCAGCGGAGGTCTTCGTGGAAATGGAGCCGGAGCAGCAGGAAACTTTGATCAAAAGCTTCTCCGACACGGAATTGAAGGCCGTGGTGGAAGAGCTGTATGTGGACGATGCCGTTGATCTGATCGAGGAAATGCCTGCCAATGTGGTTTCCCGTATCCTGACCCAGGCCGACCCCGAAACCAGAAAGACCATCAACGAGATCCTGCAGTATCCGGAGGACTGTGCCGGTTCTGCCATGACCACAGAATTTGTAGAACTGCAGCCCCAGATGACTGCCGCCCAGGCCATCAAGCTGATCCGCAAGGTTGGTATCGACAAAGAAACCATCAACACCTGCTACATCACCGACCGCGGTCATCATCTGCTGGGTGTTGTGTCCATCCGTTCTCTGATTCTCGCCGACGATGACACCCTCTGTGAAAGCTTGATGAGCGGCAATGTGGTGTCCGTGGGTACATTGGAAGACCAGGAAACAGTGGCACAGATGTTCTCCAAGTATGCCTTCAATGCCCTGCCCGTGGTGGACAAAGACAGCCGTCTGGTGGGCATCGTCACCATGGATGATGCCATCGATATCATCGAAGAAGAGGCCAC
>JAZNFJ010000149.1:0-3814 GCA_045589035.1 Candidatus Avilachnospira sp.
TCGGAGCGACGAGCTCCAATTGAGTTGGTGTTGATTGGGGTGTGGGTCCACCTGTTCCCATCCCGAACACAGAAGTTAAGCACACCTTCGCCGACAATACTTGCTGGGTGACCGGCCGGGAAGATAGGTAATGCCAACACAGAGAAAGCCTCGACTGAAAAGTCGGGGCTTTTTTCTGCCTACAACAGTCCCCCGGACTGTTGTTTAACGGCAGGACAATACTTGCACTGGCCAGAAAGCCAGACAATGCCAACACAAAAAACCACAACCATTCGGTTGTGGTTTTTTGATTCTCGTACTTCAACAGAAAAGGGCGGTCAATGACCGCCCTTTTTTGTTATTTCTTCTTTTTGCTGTAGGGTGTATCTTCCAACGGCAGGGTGTTGCGGCGGATGCCGTCGAAACGGTAGTAGGCATCTGCCACCGCGGGGGCTGTGGGGATGGAGGTGATCTCACCGATGCCGATGGCACCATAGGCTACATCCAGACCCTCTTTTTCCACCACGATGGCTTCGATTTCCGGGATCTGGTTGGCACGGAACAGACCCAAAGTGCCATATTTGGCTGTGGGCTTGCAGTCCACTAAGGGATAATTCTCCGTCAAAGCAAAGCCCAGGGACATGACCACACCGCCTTCGATCTGCCCCTCGCAGGACAGGGGATTGACGGCTTTGCCCACATCGTGGGCGGCGATCATCTTTTTCAGCTTTCCATCTTCGTTCAGAATACAGACCTGTGTGGCGTAGCCGTAGGCCACATGGGAAACTGGGTTGGGCACATCGGCACCCAGAGGATCGGTCTTTGCCAGATACTCCCCCCGGAACTCCTGTCCGTTCAGATCCGACAGAGTCTTGCCCGCATTCAACTGCTCTTTCAATGCTTCACAGGCTCTTCGGCAGGCTTCGCCGGTGACGAGGGTCTGCCGGGAGCCGGAAGTGGTGCCGGAATCCGGTGCGTTAAAGGTGTTGGCGCGGACATATTCCACCTGATCACGGGAAAGGCCCAGAGTGGTGCAGACGATCTGTACCAGAACGGTACCCAGACCCTGTCCGATGCAGCTGGCACCGGCGCGGATGACCACTTTTCCGTCCTCAATGGTCAGGCGGACACGGCCTGTGTCGGGGATGCCCACACCTACGCCGGCGTTCTTCATGGCACAGGCGATACCGGCAAATCTGGCATTTTCGTACTGTTCCTTGACCGCAAGCAATGTTTCTGCCAGACCGGCGGAATTGTCCACGATCTGTCCGTTGGGCAGGGCCTGACCGGGACGGATGGCATTGCGCCAGCGGATCTCCCAGGGGGAAATGCCAATTTTCACCGCCATCTGGTTCAGCACACTTTCCATGGCGAAACAGGTCTGGGTGACACCGAAGCCGCGGAAGGCACCGGCAGGGGGATTGTTGGTATAGTAGGCTTTGCCGTCGCAGGCGAAGTTGTCATATTGATAAGGACCGGCGGCATGGGTGCAGGCCCGCTCCAGCACAGGTCCGCCCAGAGAGGCGTATGCACCGGTGTCGGCAATGACCTGCACTTTGACACCGAGAATCTTGCCGTTTTCGTCACAGCCCACGGAGATCTCCATGTCCATGGGATGCCGCTTGGGATGGATGAGGATACTTTCGGCACGGGTCAGTTTGACCTTGACCGGTCTGCCGGTGAGATAGGTGACCAGAGCCGCCTGATGCTGAACCGTCACATCTTCCTTGCCGCCGAAACCGCCGCCAACCAGCATATTCTGCACCCGGACCTGCTCATAGGGCAGACCCAGCATGGGTGCGGTTTCGTGCTGCGTGTCGTAGGCGCTCTGATCCGTGGAGAGGATCATCACATGATCGCCTTCCATATACGCCACAGCACATTCCGGTTCCAAAAATGCGTGCTCCGTCCAGGGAGTGGAGAATTTGTCCGTGATCACATGGGTGGCAGCGGCGATGGCTGCTTCCGGATCGCCCCGGCGGATCTGCTTGTGGGCAAGAAGATTGCCCTCTTTATGCACCAGAGGTGCGTTTTCCGCCATGGCTTCGTAGGGATTGCGGACAGACTCCAAAACCTCATAATCAACCTGCACCAAAGCCTTGGCTTCTGCCAGAATCTCCGGGGTTTCCGCGGCAACGATGCAGATGGAGTCGCCTAAGTAGTGGGTGATATCGCCTACGGCGATCATGGTGTCCCAGTCCTTCTTCAGATGTCCCACTTTGTTCTGTCCGGGGATATCGGCGGCGGTGAATACGCCTACCACACCGGGCAGTGCCTTGGCGGCCTCTGTGTGGATGGCCAGAACTCTGGCTCTGGGATGGGCGGAACGGACGGCAGAGGCATAGATCATACCGTCCATGTACACATCATCGGGATACTGACCGTGACCCAGCACTTTTTCCCGGACATCGATGCGGTGGACCGGCTGACCCAAACTCCAGTCTTCAGAATGGGCGGGAATCTCGCCCTTTTTCTTCAGTTCTGCTGCCAACAGCATGGCTTTGATGATCTTCACATAGCCGGTGCAGCGGCAGATGTTGTTTTTGATGGCCATAGCGCAGTCTGCTTCCGTGGGATCGGGATTTTGATCCAGCAGGGCCTTGGTGCAGAGCACCATGCCGGGAATGCAGAAGCCGCACTGAACCGCACCGGCAGCACCAAAGGCATAGGTGTAGAGTTCCTTTTCGAAATCGCTGAGGCCTTCCACGGTTACAACCTGTTTGCCCTCCAGCTTATCGGTCTGCTGCACGCAGGCGCGGACAGGCTTGCCATCCAGCAGAATGGTACAGGTGCCGCAGGCACCTTCGCTGCAGCCGTCCTTGACGGAGGTCAGGCGCAAAGTATCCCGCAGATAGCGCATGAGCTTCTGGTTGCGTTCCACCGTGACGGGAGTTCCGTTGACATAGAAAGTGGACATTCTGATCCCTCCTTTTCTTTATTTTACCACCAGCGGAAACCATGTGCAAGGGAGCGGTACAGGACAAAATGCAGAAATTTCTAAATAAATTTTAGTGAAGCTGACAAAAAGTTAGATACTCGCGCGAAAAATTCAAATAATGATTGGCCTTTTACCAATTTTCACAGATAGAAACAGGATAAATTGTCACCTTTCATCTAAAATGTGGCTTTACACGGCTTGATTAATCGTATATAATAAATACCATGAAAAAGTACGGTTTGTTACTTTTATAAACTAAGGAGGAATTTCCCATGTCTGTTAAAGTTGCTATTAACGGTTTTGGTCGTATCGGCCGTCTGGCTTTCCGTCAGATGTTCGGTGCTGAAGGCTTCGATGTCGTCGCTATCAACGACCTGACCTCCCCCGCCATGCTGGCTCACCTGCTGAAGTATGACTCCACTCAGGGCGCATACGCAGCTCCCTTCGGCACTCATACTGTCGAAGCCGGCGAAGACAACATCGTTGTCGACGGCAAGAAGATCACCATCTATGCCAAGGCTAACGCTGCCGAGCTGCCCTGGGGCGAGCTGGGTGTTGACGTCGTTCTGGAGTGCACCGGTTTCTACACCGCTAAGGCTAAGGCTCAGGCTCACATCGACGCCGGCGCTAAGAAGGTCGTTATCTCCGCTCCCGCTGGCAATGACCTGCCCACCATCGTCTACAACGTCAACCACAACACCCTGACCAAGGACGATCACATCATCTCCGCAGCTTCCTGCACCACCAACTGCCTGGCTCCCATGGCTAAGGCTCTGAACGATCTGGCCTCCATCGAGTCCGGCATCATGTGCACCATCCACGCTTACACCGGCGACCAGATGATTCTGGACGGTCCCCAGAGAAAGGGCGACCTGCGCCGTTCCCGCGCTGGCGCTA
>JAZNFJ010000150.1:0-4818 GCA_045589035.1 Candidatus Avilachnospira sp.
TTTTGGCTCATTATAGCATAAGATTTGCCCTGTGCCAATTCTTGTGCTAAAATACATATATAACAGAGAAACAGGTGATTGTATGAGTGCCATCCAGACCTTTACGGGGATTATGATCGACCCCTTGAACCCTCGTGCCGATGAAATTGTAATGGAAGATATTGCCCATGCGTTGAGTCTGCTCTGGCGCGCCAACGGGCATTTTCCCGGCTTCTATTCCGTGGGACAGCACAGCATCAACTGCATGAAAGAGGCCGAGGCAAGAGGATTTTCCCGGCGCATTCAGCTGGCCTGCCTGACCCATGATGCCAGCGAAGCCTATCTTTCCGATGTGACCCGGCCGGTGAAGGCCCGACTGCCCCAGTACAAAGAGATCGAAGCACCTTTGCAGGAACTGATCTGGAGCAAGTGGCTGGATGCGCCATTGGATGCGGAGGAGCGAAAGGCTGTCCGCGCCATCGATGACGATATGCTGACCTACGAACTTTGGAAAATGATGGGCAGACAGCCTGCCGAAGCGGATTTTGCCCTGCAATCTGTACCGCAGACAGAATTCACCGGCTTCGTCGCCTGCGAGGAGGAATTCCTGCAGCTGTTTCGGGCACTCATATAAAGTGAAAAGCACAGGCTTCTGGCCTGTGCTTTTTGATTATTTTTCCACTACATCCCGCATGGAGAGGCTGATGCGCTTGCGCTTTTCGTCCACATCCAGCACGACCACCTTCACCACATCACCGACGGAAACCACTTCCGAGGGGTGCTTGATGTACTTGTCGCAGACCATGGAGATATGAACCAGACCGTCCTGATGGACACCGATATCCACGAACACGCCGAAGTCGATGACATTGCGGACGGTGCCGGAGAGCACCATGCCCGGCTGCAGGTCCTTCATCTCCAGCACATCGGTCCGGAGGATGGGGGCAGGCAGTTCATCACGGGGGTCACGGCCGGGCTTCAGCAGTTCCTTGACAATATCCCGCAGGGTCGGCTCGCCGATGCCGCATCGCTGTGCCGCATCGTTCCAGCCCAGCTGTTCCACCCGCCGGGGCAGCTCTGCCAGCTTGCCGGCAGACACATCTGCCATGTCATAGCCGCAGAGGGTCAGCAGGGTCTGGGCGGCTTCGTAGCTTTCCGGGTGGACACCAGTGTTGTCCAGCACCTGCTTGCTCTCCGGCACTCGGAGGAAGCCGGCGCACTGTTCATAGGCCTTGGGGCCCAGCTTGGGCACTTTCAAAACCTGCTTTCTGGCAGTGAAGGGGCCGTTTTCTTCCCGGTAGGTGACGATATTCTTTGCCGTGGCGGCAGTCAGACCTGCCACCTGCTTCAGCAGACTGGCGGAGGCGGTGTTCACATCCACGCCTACGGCGTTGACGCAGTCTTCCACCACACCGCCAAGGGCTTCATCCAGCCGCTTTTCCGGCATATCATGCTGATACTGACCCACACCGATGGCTTTGGGGTCGATTTTCACCAGTTCTGCCAGAGGGTCCTGCAGTCGTCTTGCAATGGACACGGCAGAGCGGAGATTCACATCAAACTGGGGGAATTCCTCTGCCGCCAGCTTGGAGGCAGAGTAGACGGATGCGCCGGCTTCGTTGACGATCATGTAGGAAACACCGCCGCCCACAGCCCGGATCAGCTCCACTGCCATCTGCTCCGTTTCCCGGGAAGCCGTGCCGTTGCCGATGGCAAGGTGGGCAACATTCCACTTTCTGATCATGGCGGACAGCTTCACGATGGCTTCGTTTTTCTGCTTTTCGCCGTAGGTGGGGTAGACCACGGTGGTATCCAGAACCTTGCCGGTGCCGTCCACCACGGCCACCTTACAGCCCATGCGGTAGCCGGGGTCCAGACCCATGGTCACATGACCCTTCACAGGGGGCTGCATCAGCAGGGGCTTCAGATTGAGGGCAAAATTGCCGATGGCGCTTTCGTTGGCCTTGTCGGTCAGGTCGGAGCGGATCTCCCGCTCCAGAGAGGGTGCGATGAGCCGGTCGTAGCTGTCCTCGCAGGCGGCGCGGACAAATTCCGAAGCGGAAGAGCCGTGCTTCACCAGTCGGTCATAGATCCGTCCCAATGCCAGTTCTCTGGGAATATCCACGGAAACCTTCAGGAAGCCTTCCCGTTCACCCCGGTTCAGGGCCAGAATCTGATGGCTCTGGAGCCGGGAAAGGGGCTGGGCAAATTCGTAGTACAGGCGGTAGACACTGTCCTCTTCCTCCTTGGCGGCGGTGGAAAGGGCTGCGCCCTTGGCATTGGCCAGCAGGCGGAGGGATTTGCGGACATCGGCATCGTCGGAAACGATCTCCGCGATGATGTCCGAAGCACCGGCAAGGGCATCTTCCACAGTTTCCACGCCCTTTTCGGGATCAATGGCCTTTTTGGCCAGATCTTCCAATGCAGGCAGATTGGGACTCTGACTCAGAAGCAGCAGAGCCAAAGGCTCCAGACCCTTTTCCTTTGCCACGGTGGCGCGGGTGCGGCGCTTCTGCTTGTAGGGGCGGTAGAGGTCCTCCACTTCCGCCAAAGTGGCGGCGGCATCGATGGCGGCGGAAAGTTCCTCCGTCAGCTTGCCTTGATTTTCAATGGAGGTTTTGACCTCCTGCCGTCTGGTTTCCAGATTGCGCAGGTACTGCAGGCGGTCCTGCAAAGCGCGCAGCTGGGTATCGTCCATGCCGCCGTGGAGTTCCTTGCGGTAACGGGCAATGAAGGGCAGGGTGTTGCCCTCGTCCAGCAGACGGATGACATTTTCAATGTGATTCTCCGAAGCCGAAAGTTCCTTGGATAGGATTTCGATAATGGTTGCCATAGTGTTCTCCTTTTTCAAACTGGAAATATTATACCACAAATTTCCTCGGTTTTGTGCTACAATATCCAAAACACCCGTGGAGGTTTTTTATGAAATACGATATCATCCTCATGGATATTGATAATACCCTGCTGGATTTTGATGCAGGCACGAAAGAATCCCTGCAAAAGCTCCTTGCCCACTTCGGTCTGGAGCTGACGGAAGAGCGGCTGGCCCGGTTTTTCGAGATCAACAATGCCCTGTGGACCGCTTATGAACACGGCGAAATTGAAAAAAGCTACATTTTCCCCACCCGCTTTCAGCAGTATTTGGGAGAGATGGGTGTGGAAACCGACTATCTTGCCGCCAACGGCATGTATGCCGACGGTCTGAAGCAAAGTGCCGTCCTCATGCCCCATGCGATCTGGCTGCTGGAGCAGCTGAAGGGCAAGGTGAAACTCTATGCCGTCACCAACGGCGTCACCACCACCCAGATGCCCCGGCTGGAGAAGTCCGGCCTGAACCAATATTTTGATGGCGTGTTCATTTCCGAGCAGATGGGCTGCAAGAAGCCGGAAAAAGAATTTTTCGACAAGGTCTTCGAAGCCATTGGAAACCCCGACCGCAGCCGCGCCATCATTCTGGGTGACAGCCTTACCTCCGATATGCAGGGCGGCCGCAACGCGGGCATCACCACCTGCTATTTCGGCCGTGGTGGCGACGACCGCTGTGACTATGTGATCGGAGATCTGACGGAATTTCAGTCGGTTTTGGGTCTGTGAAAGAAAAATGCGGAGAAAAACATGGGAAAGTTCCAACTTTTTTCCAAAAAACCACTTGATTTTTCCTTGCAAAGGGCATATAATACCGTTGTTAGATAGTGTAGTTTACAAAAGACTGGGGAATTCTCCCCGGTCTTTCTTGTTGGAAAGGGAAGATTTTTATGAAAATTACCGAGCAGGTCTGGCAGTTTGCCGAGCCGGTGGTACAGGAAAAAGGCTGTTCTCTGTGGGATGTGGAATATGTCCGCGAGGGCGGCGAATGGTTCCTGCGCCTGTACATCGACAAGGTGGGCGGCGTGGACATCACCGACTGTGAAGCCGTGTCCAGAGCCGTGGACCCCATTCTGGACGAAAAAGACCCCATCCCCGAAAGCTACCACTTTGAAGTCTGTTCCGCCGGTCTGGAGCGCGCACTGAAGCGTCCTTCCGATTTTGAGCAGTTCATGGGCTCCAAGGTGCTGGTCAAGCTCTATCGCCCCAAAGATGGCGCGAAAGAACTGAAAGGTACCCTCACCGGCTATGAAAATGGCAATGTGACCATTGACATGGCAGGCAAAGAAATGAAGTTTGAAAAACAAGAAGTCGCCCTTGTGCGGCTGTACGTAGAATTTTAAGGAGGTTTTCGGAAAAAATGAATGCAGAGATTTTTGCCGCATTGGCACAGCTGGAAAAAGAACGCGGCATTCCCCAGGCTTACATGATCGAGAAGATCACCCAGGCACTGGTTGCCGCCTACAAGAAGGACAATGACGGCTACACCGACAATGTCTTCGTGGACGTGGTGGACAACAAGATGCAGATGTATGTCCAGAAGGAAGTGGTGGAGGAAGTCATCTCCCCCGCTACGGAGATCTCTCTGGAAGATGCCAGAAAGATCAATGGCCGTATGGAACTGGGCGATCTGGTCAATGTGAATGTGGAAACCAAGGCCTTCGGCCGTATTGCCGCCCAGACCGCAAAGCAGGTCATCATTCAGGGCATCCGCGAAGCTGAGCGGGGCATGGTGTTCGAGAACTTCTCCTCCAGAGAGCATGAGATCCTCACCGGCACCGTCCTGCGGATCATGCCCGATACCGGCGATATGATCATCCGCATGGGCACCGGCAACGACAAGACCGACGCCCTGCTGGCCTACTCCGAGCAGGTCAAGACCGAGCACTACACCGAAGGCGATCTGATCCGCGTCTATGTGGTGGAGGTCCGCCGCTCCAACCGTGGTCCTCAGGTCATCGTTTCCCGCACCCA
>JAZNFJ010000151.1:0-4807 GCA_045589035.1 Candidatus Avilachnospira sp.
AGCAAGTTCGCAAATGGGAACGGATATATCTGACAGAAGGGCCGGAAGGACTTTATATTGAACGGCGAGGTCGTGGCAGCAAGGGACGACCGGCAAAGTTCCCCAAAGAAGTTGAAGAAGATCTGCTGCAGGAAGTACAACGGTTGAGAGCGGAGAATGCGTACCTAAAAAAATTGCAGGCCTTGGTTCTGGAGAGAGAGCGACACCAAACGAAAAAGTAAAGGTGATACAGGAACTAAGGCAAACATATCCTCTGGCATTGTTACTGGAGATTGCTCAATTACCTCGCGCGACTTTCTATTATCATTTGAAGAGAGAAAAACAGCCGGACAAGTATCAAACAGCAAAAGATGAGATAACCACAATCTATCATGAAAACAAAGGTAGATACGGCTACCGTCGTATTACAACTGAACTCAAAAACCGCAATGTTTCTCTGAATCACAAGACTGTCCGGCGCCTCATGAAAGAACTGGGCTTGGTTTGTCGAGTCAGAATGAAGAAATACCATTCTTATAGAGGTGAAATTGGAAAAATTGCGCCCAATCTGCTGAACAGAGATTTTTCTGCGGATAAACCAAATCAAAAATGGGTCACAGATGTAACAGAGTTCCATTTGTTTGGCGAGAAATTGTATTTATCTCCAATTTTAGATCTGCATAGTAGTGATTTGGTCAGCTATACGATTTCAGAACATCCTGTTCTGAATATGGTAACAACTATGTTAGACAAAGCTTTTGCTAAGATCCCGGATGGAACAAATCTCATTCTTCATTCAGATCAGGGATGGCAGTACCAACACAAACAATACCAAAGAATGCTTCGAAAAAAGGGCATCCAACAAAGTATGAGCCGAAAGGGTAACTGCCTGGACAATGCCGTGATGGAAAACTTCTTTGGCTTATTGAAAAGCGAACTTCTTTATCTGCAAGAATTTGACTCAATGGAGCACTTCAAATCCGAGTTAATTGATTATCTGGATTATTACAACAATAAACGCATAAAGGCAAATCTAAAGGGCTTGCCGCCCGCTCTTCACAGACAGCAAGCCCTTTCGGCCGCTTGAACAATTTGAGTTAGAAATATTTGTCTAACTTTTTGGGGTCACTTCACATAGCGGAGGGGTTTTTATCAGATTTCCGTAAATTCGTAGATGTAGCGGATGGTTCCGTTGTCATAGGTGTAGACGATCTGCCCCGTGGGGAGCACTTCCTTGACAAATTTTTCGTAATCCACGCGATGCTTCATACGGACATAATCATCGGTGCTGTCCAGTTCCACTTCTTCGAAGAAGGTCTGGGGTCTGGCATCACCGGCACAGCCGTTGATGAATTTTGCAACGATTTCGTATTCTTTCATGGCATTACAGCAGGCTCAGCAGAGTTTCGTAAGCCTTGTCCCATTCGGGGGTGTGGTTGGGCTTGAACTCGTTGACATCCTCGGAGTTGCGGACAATGCGCCGCAGGTCTGCCACGTCCTTCACAGCGCCCAGGGCCATGGCCTGGGCCAGAATGTTGCCGATGGCTGCGCCTTCCACAGGGCCGGTGATGACGGGACGGTCCAGAGAGTCGGCCACCAGCTGATCCAGGAACTTGTTGTTGATGCCGCCGCCGACGATGTTCAGCTGCTGGATCTTCTCGCCCTTGATCTCCTCAAAGCGGTCCAAGGTCCAGCGGTACTTCAGCGCCAGAGATTCATAGATGGCTCTTGCCACCTGACCTACGGTTTCGGGAACAGGCTGACCGACCTTGCGGCAGTAATCCTGCACCTTGCGGACCATATCGCCGCCGCCGAAGAATTCTTCGTAGTCGGGGTCGATGATGGTGCGGAAAGGCTCGGCCTTCTTGGCTTCTTCCACGATCTCGTTCCAGGAATAGGTGACGCCGGTCTTCTTTGCCCAGTCGCGGCGGCAGTCCTGAATGAGCCACATGCCCATGATGTTCTTCAGGGGACGGAAGCCACCCTGAATGGTGCCTTCATTGGCGAAGTTGGCTTCCCGGACGGCATCGGTCAGGATGGGTGCATCGGTTTCCACACCAAACAAAGACCAGGTGCCGCTGGAGCAGAAGGCAAAGCTGCCGCTGCCGGGGATGGCGGCCACAGCGGAAGCGGTATCATGGCAGCCGACGGCCGCGAAGTTTGCCTGATTAAGGCCCAGTTCCTCTGCCAGTTCGGGGCGGAGCTTACCGCGGAGCTGACCTGCCCGGTCCACTTCGGTGAAAATATGACGGGGCAGACCCAGTTCATCGATGCTCTCCCAGTCGTAGTCCTTGGTGGTGGGATTGTAGAGCATGGTGGTGGTCAAAATGGTATATTCGGTCTTGGCTTCACCGGTGAGGAAGTAGCCCAGCAGGTCGGGCATCAGCAGCAGCTTATCGGCATTTTCCAGCGCCACATCGCCTTCGGCCTTGCGCTTGGCCAGCTGATAGACGGTGTTGAAGTTCATGGCGGCAATGCCGGTACGGCGGAACTGAGTGGGGAAGTCCACAGTCTTCCAGACGGCTTCCATATCTTCGTTGCGGGCATAGCGGTAGGAGCGGGGATTGCCCAGCAGATGACCGTTTTTGTCCAGCAGACCGTAGTCGACGCCCCAGGTGTCGATGCCGAAGCAGTCCAGATCGCCCACATTCAGCTGCTTGAATGCCAGAAGGCCCTTCTTCAGATTGTCGTACAGGTAGGGCAGATCCCAGTAGTACACGCCGTTCATTTCGATGTAGTTGTTTTCAAAGCGGTGCAGTTCCTGCATTTCCACTTTATCGCCGTCAAAGCGGCCCAGAATGGCGCGGCCGTTGCTGGCGCCCAGATCAAATGCCAGAAGATTGTAAATTTTCTTGCTCATACCGTAACTCCTTCTTCTTTCGTTAGGGGTTGCTTTCTGCTTAAATTATACAACCCTTTGGAAGAAGTTGCAACAGGAAAACCGCTGTTGCAAAAAGAATGGAGAATGTGCTATGATGACGGAAAGAAAGGAAGGTACGGTATGAAGAAAAAGGAATTTTTGCGGAGTGTAAAGTTTTTGCTGTTCTCTGTCAGCGCAGGCATCATACAGGTGGTCAGCTTTGCGCTGTTTGAAGAGGTGCTGCATCTTGTCCACTGGCTGTCCTATCTGGGGTCGTTGGTGCTGTCGGTGCTGTGGAATTTTACTCTCAATCGGAAGTTTACCTTCCATGCCGCCTGCAATGTCCCTGTGGCCATGCTGCTGGTGGGACTGTTCTATCTGGTCTTTACACCCCTGTCCACATGGTGGACGGCGGTGCTGACTGCCCCCCAGGTGGGCTGGAACGAGTATCTGGTGCTGGTGGGCACCATGGTCATCAATTTTGTGACGGAATACCTCTATCAGCGGCTGGTGGTCTACCGTAAGACGGTGGACACGGTAAAATAACAAAAGCCTCCCTATGGGAGGCTTTTTAATATGCCGTTGTTGGTTTGCAGAGTACCGATCATGGCTGCCAGACCCTCTCCCAGCAGTTCTGCCGATGCCAGAGCCTGGGGCAGGGTGTTGCCGTGAGAACCGACCTCCACCAGAAGAGAACCGGATGTGGCATGCTGGTTGAATCGCTCTGTTCTGAGATCGATACTGCGGCAAAGACCCGGATGGCTTCCTTCCAGAACCGACTGCAGTTTCAGGGCATTGGCGAGATTTTCCTGCCAGTTGGGGTGGGAAAGTCCCCCTTGATCCGTACCCACCACCAGCATCAGTTTTGCACAGCTTTCCCCCTCAGCCTGGGTGGAAAGGGCAAGGGCATTGCCCTGTTCGTCCTCCGCCCCGTCCCGATGAATATCGATGACCATCTGCAAAGAGGGATACTGGGTCTTCCAATATTCGATTTGCTTCAAGGTGTTCCAGTAGGACGAGTTATAAGAAGGATAATCGTTGATTTTTGTGTCGTGGATGACAGAAATGCCGTTTTTCTCCAAGGTTTCCGCCAGCACCTTCCCCACAGCGATGACGGATTGCTCCGGATTTAGTGTTCGGTAGCCGGCGGTGGGAGCATAGGCCTCCGAGCCGTGGGTGTGGACGATGAGCACATGAGGCCCTGGCCCGGAAAAATCCAAGATGCTTGGCCGTGCCAGCAGAGCGGCTTTGTCGTAGGCATATGTACAGCCCCCTGCCACAGAAACCGATTCCGCAAGGGGCAGGGGAGGGGGCGGTTCCGGCTCCGGCGGTGCTTCTTCCGCTTCCGGCTGTTCTTCCGGCAAAATCTCCAGTACATACAGCCGCTCCGGCTCCGGTTCGGGGACAGTCGCCATTTTTCCCGTTTCCAGAAACAGCATCCATCGGGCAAAGTCCTGGCTTTGGGCGGCATTGGACAAAAATACAGCGGCTTTGGCATCCAGCCCCAGATACATACACAGCCGCAGGCACAGCGATACCGCCAGCATCAATGCCCCAAATCGACGGCTTTTTCTTTGGTACATGGTCATCCCTCCGATTCAGTCTATGCGGAAAAAGCCAAGGATAGAACGAAAAAGCCTCCCTCTGATGAGGGAGGTGTCAGCCGTAAGGCTGACGGAGGGAGAGAACATATATCTCTCCCCCACCGCTACGCGGAGCCCCCTCGTCAGAGGGGGCCTTGTGCTGCCAATATCCGATAGCCATTTATCCATGTTCGAAAAATACAGGTTGGTTCTTTTCTTCCTTTACATTTTTTGGTATGCTGATATAGTGAGCAGAAATGATGCCATAAAGGGGGAACGACCATGAAAAGCTACTGGATCTGGCATAAAGGTGAATATGAGATATACCATTATACGAAGCTCCATCTTCTGCGGGAAGAGCGGGGCTACTATCGGCCTGCCTTCT
>JAZNFJ010000152.1:0-16176 GCA_045589035.1 Candidatus Avilachnospira sp.
TCGGAGCGACGAGCTCCAATTGAGTTGGTGTTGATTGGGGTGTGGGTCCACCTGTTCCCATCCCGAACACAGAAGTTAAGCACACCTTCGCCGACAATACTTGCTGGGTGACCGGCCGGGAAGATAGGTAATGCCAACACAAAAAAGACTCCATCCAAAAGGATGGAGTCTTTTTTGTTAATGCAAAATGCAAAATGCAGAATGTAAAATGAAGAGATACGGATTGCCACGCTCATTTCATTCGCTCGCAATGACAGATTGACTTTGGTCATTGCGAGGGTCGAAGACCCGTGGCAATCCGTCATCTTTTTATTTTTGATTAGTTCTATCGAGCAGATAGTCAATAGATGTACCATAAAAATCTGCCAATTTAATGAGAACATGCGTGGGAATATCGTTTTCACCGGTTTCATATTTAGAATAGCCGGTTTGGGACATCCCTAACATCTTTGCGACTTCCTTTTGCGACAGATCTCGGTCTTCTCGAAGATTTCGTATGCGTGCGTACATGATACCACCTCTGGATATAGTCTACATTAACCTGAAACAGATTATTGACTTTTAACCTAAAACAGGTTAAAATTGATCGAGGTGATTATATGAAGGAAAAGGTATGTGGCAGCTGTGCCCATTATTTACGGCATTATGCGCTTGATAGCAGGAAAATTTTTCGTGTCTACTGTGGGCATTGTACGTTTGAAAGACCGAGGAGCAAAATGCCGGATGCGGCGGCTTGCGACAATTATGTCCGTGGAGAGTGTGATGAGGCGGCATTCGTGTCTAAGGAGTTTCTCAGTAAGGAACTCCTGCGGTATATGATGCAGTTGGAGCTGCTGCCGAAAATTAAGGATGCGGAAGAATGAGTATATGAACAAGCAATCCATCCCAGAACAAGAAAAACCGCCCTTTTGGGCGGTTTTTCGTTATGTTTTATGTATTCAGAACATTACAGGCTCAGCATGATGCCGAGGTTCTTTTCTTCAGCGACCTTCAGCAGTCTGCTGCCGAGGGAAATGTCCTGCAGAGCGATGCCGTAGTTGGTTGCGAAGATGATCTCATCATCGCTTTCGCGGCCGGGCTTGTTGCCCAGAACCACTTCACCCAGCTGGGCATGGAGCTTGAACTTCTCATAGCCGTGCTTGCCGTAGTAACCGCTGACAGGATCGAACATGGAGTTGAGATACTGTGCCCAGTCATCGACGATGAACTTGCTGCTGTTGATGGCCTCATACTCCCAACCCTTGGAGTGGACGGTCAAAATCAGTGCACCGGGCTTGACCCATTCTTTGCGATAGACGGGCCCGGAGTACTCACCGGTGGGGGCGGCACCTACGAAAATATCGCAGCCGGTCACGGCTTCTTCAAAGCTGCTCACCACATGGGCATTGACATTCAGCTTTGCGGAAAGTCTGTCGCACAGACCCTGAGCAGCTTCGGGGAAGCGGTCATAGATCTTGATTTCCTCAATGCCGGGCATCTGGTGCATGATCATCCACATGTTGTTTTCGCCCTGTTCGCCTGCACCGGCCAAACCGAGCACCTTGGAATCTTTGCGGGCCAGATACTTGACGGACACACCGGAAGCGGTAGCGGTACGAACGGCAGTGATGCCGCCGGCTTCCATCATGGCGATGGGATAACCGGTTTCTTTATCATTCAGAACCATCAGGGCGGCCAGTGCCTTGACACCGTACTTGGGCTTGTTGTGGCTGAACACGCTGACCCACTTCATACCGACGAGACCGGACTCCTTCAGATAACCGGGCATAGCGTGGAGGAATGCACCGGGGCAGGCATCGGGATGAACACCGGGCTTGGGGGGCATTTCGTACATACCCTTGCCGTGCTCCTTGTAGGTTGCTTCAGCGCATTCCATGGCCTGATCCCAGTCGTGGAGGTTGCACTGCTCCAGATCGGCCAGACTCAGATAACGAAACTTACCGAATTCCATATTTTTTCTCCTTTATGATGTTCTAATCAAATCCTGTGAGAGGACAAAGTTACATATTTATCATAACACCAATCAAAAGAAAAGCGTATTGCGTATCCATATGAAAAGTATGCCAATTCGGCAGAATTATAGCCTAATCCTTATCTTCCGGGAAGAAATGGAGCATGGAGGGGTTGTTTTCCACCGTGTCCGGGTCGGTGCCGGTTTCATCGCACCAGCGGAAGAAGGCTTTGTTGAGAAAATCTCCCAGACCCTGCATGGCGGAGTACAGCTGCAGGGCATCTTCGCCCACATAGAGGGTGGTATTGATGCCGCTTCGTGCCAGAATGGACCGCTGGGAACGGATGTCTTTGTATTCGTACCGCTTGGCTTTGGTAAAGAGGGAGCGGTAGACAAAACCGGTATCATCATAGAAAATACCGAACCGCCAGAAGTTCACCAGCAGATAGGCACCCATGAGCAGCACCAGCCAGCAGCCCCACCAGATGAGGGCTTCTTCCATGGGCAGGTACAAAATGCCGATGATGGCGAAGAATGTGACCAAAAGACCCATGATAAAACTTCTGCGGGGCATCCGCACCACATTGCCGGACTTCATGATCTCCGGCTTGGGGAACAGCTTGGAAAAGACGAAATCCACCAGTGCCACCAATCCGAACATGATGGCGATGAGCAGGATGTAATAGACATAAATCATCCCAAAACCTCCTGGGAAAGGACAAAATCCACGGGAATATCATGGCTGTCCGTGTCTAAATGTTCAAACATCTGGAAACCGTAGCAGAGAGCCAAAGTGGGATGACCGGGGTGCTGCTCCAGCCAGCGGTCATAAAAACCGCCGCCGTAGCCGCAGCGGTGACCCTCTGGGTCAAAGGCCAGTCCGGGCATTAAAACCAAAGCGGTTTCGTCGTCTGCCACCGGCTCATTTTCCATGGGTTCGGGGATGTTGCAGTAGCCCAATTCCACCTTGGTCAGGTCGTCCAGCCAGAGGAAGAACATCTCGTCACCGATGATCTTCGGCACAGCCACCCGTTTGCCGTCCCTTTGGGCGCGCTCCAGCATGGGCGTGGTGCGGACCTCCTGATTGTAGGGCAGGTAGCCGTAGATGCTCCTGGCATTTTGGTAGGCAGCATGGGCAAAAAACTGCTCTGCCAGAGCCTTGCTGGTTTTTTCGATTTGTGCTTCGGTCATGGCTCGTTTTTGGGCGGAAATCTCTCTCCGCAATGCTTTTTTGTCCATACCATTCACCTCTTTTTTATGATACCACAAAAAGTCTAAAACGGATAGTTTTACTTTGCTTCGCAAGTGTGATAGAATGATAAAAGTATCATTCTGCATTTTGCATTTTGCATTCTGCATTCATAAACCGGAGGTCTTTATGATCTATCTCGATAATTCCGCTACCACCAAGCCTTGCAAAGAGGCGGTGGAGGCCATGACTTTTATGCTGCAGGAATGCTGGGGCAATCCTTCTTCTGTCCACCATCTGGGTGTGGAGGCAGAAAAGCAGCTGAAAAATGCCAGAAATCAGGTGGCTGCCCTTATGGGAGCCGAGCCGGAACGGGTGTTCTTCACCTCCGGCGGCACAGAAGCGGACAACTGGGCGATTTTCTCCGCAGCCGAACGATTGGGAAAACGGGGCAAGCATATCATCACCACCGCCGTGGAGCATCACGGTGTCCTGCACCCCATGGAGAAGCTGGAAGCCCAGGGCTTTGAAGTGACCTATCTGAAGCCGGATGAAACGGGCTTCGTTTCCGTGGAAACCCTGTCCGCAGCCCTGCGCCCGGACACCATTCTGGTTTCCGTCATGATGGTCAACAACGAAACCGGCGCGGTGATGCCCATTGCCGATATGGTCAAAGCCGTCCGGAGAAAGAGTCCCATTGCCCTGTTCCACACCGATGCGGTGCAGGGTCTGGGCAAGGTCAATTTCAAGGCAAAGACCCTTGGCGCCGATCTCATTTCCGTTTCCGGTCATAAGATCCACGGCCCGAAGGGTGTGGGCGCCCTGTATATCAAAAAGGGACTGTCCTTCCCGCCCATGCTCCGCGGCGGCGGACAGGAACAGGCCTATCGCTCCGGCACGGAGGGTGTGCCTGCCATTGTGGGCTTCGGCGCCGCTTGCGCCGCCTGCCATGTGAATGAAGAAATCCAGCACCTTTCCAATTTGCGGGATCTCTGCCGGGAAAAACTGGCAGATGTGCCGGGTCTGGTGTTCCTTGGCAAGGGTGATGCGCCCCATGTGGTGACGGTTTCCGTCCCCGGCCTGCGGAGTCAGGGGCTCATTAACCGCCTGCAGGAGAAGGAAATCTATGTGTCTGCCGGCTCTGCCTGTTCCAAGGGGCATCGCAGCCATGTGCTGGAGGCCATGGGGGTGCAGGCGAAGGTCATCGACGGCGCCATCCGTATTTCCTTTGGTCGGGAAAACACCGCCGAGGATGTGGACAAGCTGAAGGAAGGCTTGCTGTATGCCGTTGCCAACCTGTAAATATTTATGAAATATTCACAAAAAAGGGGCTGTTTTTCTCCATCTGTCTGTGCTATAATGAAGACAGAATAGATTTGGAGTGATTCAATGAACATATTATTCCTGCTGACGCCCAAGGCGAAGTGTGCGTATCTCCACGATGACGACACCATGCGCCAGGCGTTGGAACGAATGGAAAGCTCCGGCTTTGCCGCCCTGCCCATTCTTAATAAAGATGGCACCTACCGGGGCACCCTCACAGAGGGCGACCTGCTGTGGGGCATCAAAAAGCTGGGTCTGATGGACCTGCGGGATATGGAAAACCATGGCATCATGGAGATTGCCCACCGCCGGGACAACAAGCCTGTATCGGTGGCGGCAAAGGCGGAGGACCTGGTATCCACCGCCGTGACCCAGAACTTTGTGCCTGTGGTGGATGATCGGGATTCGTTCATCGGCATCGTCACCAGAAAGGCCATTTTGCAGCATTTCGTAGACCGTTACATGGAGCAGAAACAGCCGGTCAGCGGCTGAAGCCATCGCCGCAGAGCAGCCGCCCTGCGGCGATTAGTTTTTAATAAGCCTCCCCTTGAGGGGAGGTGCCGAGCGAAGCGAGGCGGAGAGGTGGCTGTTGGCACCAACTTCCTGCACACACCTCTCAGTCATTTGCTTCGCAAATGCCAGCTCTCCTCAAGGAGAGCCTTAGGAGGTTTCCTATGTCTTTTCAGGAAGCGAAAGAGTATTACGAAAAAGCCCAAAAACGGGGCAAAAAGGAATATAAAGATGCGGTCCATCGCGGAAAATACCCCTATCCCCAGGTGCTGGATGAGATCATCGATATCTCCATGGCAGCGGGACAGGTGGATCTGGGCATCATGGAGATTCCTTCCTATCTGGTGGTGGGCATCAAGACCACGGGCCGGAAGACCTCCTTCTCCACGGAGTTCATGCCCCTTCTGCCGTGGCAGACGGAGTTCGGCAGCAAGTGGATCATGCTCTGCCAGGCGCACCTCAGCGATGAAGGTATCCGCGACCCCATTTTGTGCTACGAGTATTTAGGCAGATTTTATGTCCAGGAGGGCAACAAGCGGGTCAGCGTGCTGAAATTCTTTGACGCGCCCACCATTCCCGCCCAGGTTATCCGCATTGTGCCCATGTACAATGACGACCCCGCCATCCGTGCCTACTATGAATTTTTGGAATTCTACCGCCTGTCCCGGGTGTACCGGGTGCGGATCCATCAGCCCGGCGGCTATGCCAAGCTGCTGGCGATTTTGGGCATGGAGCAGGATCATGTGTGGACGCAAGAGGAGCGGACGCGATTCATCTCTTCCTATGACCGATTCCGCACGGCGTTCCATAAGTGCGGCGGCGACAAATTGCCGGTGACCACCGGCGAAGCATTGATGGTCTGGTTGGGTGTCTATCCCTATACGGATCTCTGGGACAAAACTGCACAGGAACTGGAAAAATCCATGCAGACCGTCTGGCCGGATGTGAAGCTGCAGATGGAGGACGAACCCATCGCCATTTCCACGGATCCTTCTGCGCCGGAGCACAAGGTATTCCATAGTTTTATGCTGGATACCCGCCCCAGCCATCTGGATGTGGCATTTTTGTACACCAGTACCACGGAAAACAGCGCCTGGGCCAAGGCCCACGATCTGGGTCGGCAGTATCTGGAAGAAGTCATGGGCAGCCGGGTGACGGTCCGTACATATGATGGTATCCACGGCAGTGAAGATGCGGAAGAAGTTATGGAGCAGGCCGTTGCCGAAGGCGCACAGGTGATTTTTGCCACGGCGCCGCCTATGATCGGTGCCTGCCGGAAGATCGCTGCCCGGCATCCCCAGATAAAAGTCCTCAACTGCGCTTTGTCCATGCCCTATGCAGGCGTGCGGACCTACTACGGGCGGATCTATGAAGCGAAATTTCTCACCGGTGCCATTGCCGGTGCCATGACCCAGACCAACAAAATCGGCTATGTGGCAAACTACCCCATTTTCGGTGTGCCTGCGGGCATCAATGCCTTTACTTTGGGCGCGAAAATGACCAATCCCAAGGTGGAAGTGAAGCTCCGCTGGAGCTGCCTGCCCAGAGAGGGCGGACTGTTCGAAGGCGAACAAGTGGATGTGATCTCCAACCGGGAGGGTGTCAGTCAGGAAAAGACCCATCTGGCATGGGAATGGGGCACATATCTCATCGAAAAGGGCGGATTGCACATTCCTCTGGGCACACCCCTGTGGGACTGGGGCAAGTTCTATGAAAAAGTCATCCTCTCCATTCTGGACGGCAGCTGGGATGCCCTCGGCGGCCGGGACGGACAGCGGGCCGTCAACTACTGGTGGGGTCTGGGCAGCGGGGTCATCGATCTGAACCTCAGCGACCGCCTGCCGGACGGTGTTGCCAGACTGGTGGAGATTTTGAAAAACGGCATCAAGGCCGGAACCGTTTCTCCTTTCCGGGCAGTTCTGCGGGATCAGGACGGCAACCTTCGCAATGACGGCAGCCGCAATCTCACTCCGGAGGAAGTCCTGCATATGGACTGGCTCTGCGAGGGCGTGGACGGCAGAATCCCCACTTTTGACGAAATTTTGCCCAGATCCCAAAATTTGGTGCGGCTTCTCGGCATTTACAGAGATGAAATACCGCCGGAAAAGGAGTGGCTTGTATGAAAATACTCTTCCTTGCAGACGAGGAATGTCCCGCTCTGTACGACTACTATCAGCCGGGAAAGCTGAAAGAATACGACCTCATCATCTCCTGCGGCGATCTGAAGCCGGAGTATCTGAGTTTTCTGGTGACCATGTCCCATGCGCCCCTTTTGTATGTTCATGGCAACCATGATGAGATCTACGAAAAAAAGCCCCCGGAGGGCTGCTTCTCCATTGAAGATCAGATCATCGAGGTGGCGGGATTGCGGATCATGGGTCTGGGCGGCAGCCGCAAGTACAATGGCGGCAAGCACCAGTATTCCGAAGGTGCCATGAAACGGCGCATCGGAAAACTCCGATGGAAACTCTGGCGGCATAAGGGTGTGGATCTGGTGGTGACCCATGCCCCGGTAGAAGGCTTCGGCGACAGTTCCGACCCTGCCCACCGCGGCTTTGCGGCCTTCAAGCCATTGCTGGATAAGTACAAGCCCAAATATCTGGTCCACGGCCATGTCCATATGCGCTACGGCCATGATATTCAGCGGGTTTTGCAATATGGCGAAACCACCCTCATCAATGCCAGCGAGAGATATGTGCTGGATCTGCCGGAGTTCCCGGTGGACGGGGTCATTATTATGTAATGCAAAATGTAGAATGCAAAATGCAAAATGAATGTGTCCAGCTTTGCCGGACGGATTAAAATTGTCGCGAAGCGACACCTCCATTCTGCATTCTTAATTCTGCATTCTGCATTTAGAAACCGGAGGTTTCGTTTTGTTAAAACTGCTTCATGCTGCGGATTTACATCTGGATAGCCCCTTTGCCGCTTTTTCCCCGGAAAAAGCGGCTGAAGTCCGTGGCCGTCAGCGGCAGATTCCCCAAATGCTGGTGGATCTCTGCCTGGAAAAGCAGTGCAGCATTCTGCTGCTGGCAGGCGATGTGTTCGACAGCAGCCGGGTCTACCCGGAAACTCTGGATGCCCTGCGGGATGCCTTTGGACAGTGGGAGGGAGATGTGTTCATCGCCCCCGGCAACCATGATCCCGCCACGGACACTTCCGTGTGGCGGAAAGAATCCTGGCCGGAAAATGTCCATATTTTCACCGGCGGCTGGACTTCCGTAATGTTAGAGGAACAAAACTGCCGTATCTGGGGCGCAGGCTTCCGGGGCACCGATGCCTACGGCCTGCTGCAGCCCATCGACCGGAAAGAGGGATACTGGGAAGTGGGTGTCCTCCACGGCGATCCGGAAAATGACAGCACCTATAACCCCATCTCCAAAGAAAGCCTGCAAAACTGCGGGCTGGACTATTTGGCTCTGGGCCATATCCACAAGGGGTCTGCTTTGCAGAAAGCCGGAAAGACCCATTTTGGCTGGCCGGGCTGCACCATGGGCAGAGGCTTCGATGAGTGCGGGAAAAAGGGCGTCTGGTATGTGGAACTGGATGAACAGGGCTGCAGACAGGAATTTCTGCCCCTGCCCTTGCCAAAATTTGAAATTCTGAAACTGGATATCCATGACTTGACCATTCCCCTTGAAGCTGAGGGCAGCATTTGCTGCCTGATTCTCACAGGGGAAGCAGACGGAGTGGATACCGATGCCATCTATGGAAAATTGGCAGAAAAATTTCTCCATCTGGAAGTCCGCAATGCCACCACACCCAAACGGGACCTTTGGGCAGACTGCGGTACCGGGACACTCCGGGGCATTGCCCTTTCCCATCTGAAGCAGCAGTACGATGGAGCGGAAGAAGCGGAAAAACCTGTGATTTTGCAGGCGGCAAAGGTACTGCTGGCAGCCTTGGAAGGGAGGGAGCAGCCGTGAAGATTTTACGGATGAAAGCCACCTTCGGCAATCTGGACGAAGCGGAACTGGTCTTGCAGCCGGGACTCAACGACATCCTCCTGCCCAACGAACAGGGTAAATCCACATGGGCGGCGTTCCTGCTGGCCATGTTCTACGGCATCGATACCACCCAGCGGGCAGCCAAAGACCGCATCCCGGAAAAGCGCCGCTATCAGCCATGGAGCGGCAAGCCCATGGCGGGTGTGATGGAAGTGGAAGCGGATGGGAACATTCTGATTTTGCAGCGGACTTCTCTTCGCGGCAAGCCCATGGGGGAGCTGCAGGTCTATGAGAAGGAAACGGGTCTGCTTCTAAGCGAATATACGGCAGAAAACTGCGGCATGAAATTATTGGGCATTGAGCGCAGTGTCTTTCAGCGCAGCGCCTTCCTCAATGGGGAGGAACTGGCGGTGACCCGGGATAATGCCCTTTCCCAGCGGCTGGAGAATTTGGCTGCCGGCGGCGATGGGGAAGATAGTTATGAACAGACGGCGGAGCGGCTGAAGCAATGGAAAAACCGCATCCGCTATCATAAAACGGGCCTTCTGCCGGAGGTGGAGAGCCATCTGCAGGCGGTGGAGCAGTCCATTGCCCAACTGGAGCAGACGGAAAACACCCGGCAGGTCCTGCAGCAGTCTGCGGACTTGCTGGGTGACCGCCGGCAGCAGGCAGAAACAGCGGTAAAAGCCGCGGAAGATGCGTTACAGGCAGCCCCGGCACCCAAGCCGTTGATTCTTTGGCTCTGGTGTGCGATTCTGGAACTGGTTGTCTGCGGTGTGTGCATCTGGGCGAAAAGCCTTTGGGCATTGCTGCCGGGCCTGGCGGCTCTGGTCATGGTGCCCATTGCCATTAAACGAAAAAAATCTGCCGACCAAAAGCGGCAGATGTTGGAAGCACGGCTTCGGCAGGCAAGAGCGGACTATGCGGACGCCTGTGCAGCCGATGAAAAAACAGCTGCGCTGCAGCAGGAACTGGCGCAGCTGCCGGCAAACGACCGGGGACAGCTTATGGACAGATGGGCGGAACTGGAGCAGCAGCGGCAGGCGCTTCTGGACAAGGAGCAGGCCATCTTACTGGCACAGGCGGCTTTGGAGCAGGCGCAGCAGGAGCAGCAGCGGATCTACGCACCCCGGCTGACAGGTCTGGCGGGGACTTACCTTGCCCGGCTCACCGGCGGACGGTATGAAGGGATTCTGCTGGAGCAGGATTTTTCCATGGAAGTGCTGGAAGGGGAATCCGGTCTGGCAAGACCCCTGGCAGCCCTCAGCACCGGCACCCAGCGGCAGGTCTGGCTGGCGCTGCGGCTGGCCATGACGGATCTGCTTCTGCCGGCGGGCACACCCATCTGGCTGGATGATGTGCTTCTGACCTTTGACGACCACCGGACGGATTTAGCCATGGAAGTGCTTTCCAGAACCGATCGTCAGGTCGTTCTGATGCGATGCAAGTAAAAGAAAAGCCTCCCTCTGATGAGGGAGGTGTCGCGGCGAAGCCGTGACGGAGGGAGAGAACAGAATATACAGCAATCTCTCCCCCAGTCAGCTTCGCTGACAGCCCCCTCGTCAGAGGGGGCCTATTTATTCTTCTTCCGAAGCCGTTTCTTCTCTCAGTGCTTCCATTTCGGCGATTTCTTCTTCCGTCATTTCCGCATCGGCCTTTTGCTTTTTCCAGGTCTTTATCGCCAGTATCGCAACACCGGCGGCGCCGCCGCCCAGCACGATGGTGGCAATGATGACCAAAAGCAGAGAGGGTGCTTCCGGTCCGCCTGCAAAGTAGGCCTTGATGATCCCGAAGAGCCAGTAGAGCACCAGACCTGCGGCAATGAGCCGGAAGGTCAGTCCCTGATTGGCATTTCCTGTCTTGCGGAAATCGGTTCGTACTTCCTTTTTATTCTCGTCCATAGTCTATCCACCTCTCCTGATCTTTTCTCTATTATAACGGATAAACGGTGAGGTGTCCAGTTGCCCGCCTGTGAACTTTTTGCAAACATTTGCCGGAAATCGTACGATTTCGACCCGGTCTTTGTGAAAAAAATACGATAAAGCCTCCGATATGCCTGTAAACTTCGTCATTTGGACTATTGAAAGTTTCATTCATCTTGTTTATAATGGGTTGAGATTTTAAAAGAAGGAGTACCACCACATGAATAAGATCATCCGCAAGCGCGAATATGATACCGAAACCGCTACTCTGATCAAGAAGTACACCTGCGGTGCATTCGGTGATCCTGCCGGTTACGAAGAAAACCTCTATCAGACTGCTGACGGCTACTATTTCCTGTACGTCTGCGGCGGCGAGGCTTCTCCCTATCCCGCAGAGGACATTCTGGTGCTGGCTAAGACCAAGGTTAAGGCCTGGCTGGATACCCACTAAGCAAATATCACAGGAAAAGGCTCCCTTGTGGGAGCCTTTTTTCTCGCCTTTGGGGAGAAAATATGTTATATTAAATAGTAAGATCACAACGGAGGGTCCGCCATGGTTCCGGAATTGTTTGAAAAGAGAATGAAAGACCTGCTGGGGGCGGAGTATGCCGAATTTCTGGCAGCCTATGACCGACCCCGGAATGTGGGCCTGCGGCTGAACCCTCTGAAGACTGCCGCGCCCCCGGAGCTGGGACAGTTTGGTTTACAGCCTGTGCCTTGGGCAAAATACGGATTTTCTTACGACCCCGCCACCCGCCCGGGCCTTTCCCCCTATCACGAGGCCGGCCTTTACTATCTGCAGGAGCCCAGCGCTATGGCACCGGCGGGACTGCTGGATGTCCGACCCGGCATGAAGGTGCTGGATCTGTGTGCCGCACCCGGCGGCAAGACCACCCAGATCGCCGCGGCTTTGCATGGCGAGGGTCTGCTGGTCTGCAACGAGATCAATCCCAAGCGGGCAAAAATTCTGGCGAGAAACATCGAGCGGCTGGGTATTGCCAATGCCTTGGTCCTCAACGAGCATCCCCAGAAACTGGAAGCCCGCTTTGCCGGTTACTTTGACCGGATCATGGTGGATGCCCCCTGTTCCGGTGAGGGCATGTTCCGTAAGGAAGAAGCCGCCGTCACCGACTGGAGCGAGGAAACGGTGGAAATGTGCGCCCACCGGCAGCAGGAGATCCTTGCCACGGCGGCAAAGATGCTTGCCCCCGGCGGCAGGCTGGTCTATTCCACCTGCACCTTTGCCCCGGCGGAAAATGAGGGTGTCATCAGCCGGTTTCTGCAAACCCACGAAGATTTTTTCGTGGCGGAAGTATCCGCACCGTGGTTTGCACCGGGCAGACCGGAGTGGACGGAGGATCAAAACCCGGAACTTGCCAAAACCTTCCGCCTTTGGCCCCACAAACTGGGCGGCGAAGGGCATTTTGCGGCAGTTCTGGAAAAATCCGGGGGCGGAAGCGCAGGAGAGCCTGTCCTCGAAAAGTCCATCCCCATGGACAAGACCCTTGCCGCTTTTATCAAGGAGAACGAACTGGCACTTCCCGAAGGCAATTTGCTGCAGTTTGGGCAGAGCCTGTTCTGGATGCCGCCGGAGATGCCCAGCCTGCGGGGATTGAAAGTCCTGCGGCCCGGTCTGGAACTGGGGCAGGTGCTGAAAAACCGCTTTGAGCCTGCCCACGCATGGGCACTGTGGCTGAAAAGTGCCAGATCCGTGGCGGATTTCCCGGCGGACAGCCCGGAAATCGTCAAATACCTCCGGGGCGAAGCCATCCCCGGTGCTCAGACCGGCTGGACACTGGTGACTGTGGACGGACTGAGCCTTGGCTGGGTCAAGGGCAGCGGCGGGGTACTGAAAAATCACTTCCCCAAAGCATTACGCCATCTGGCATAATGGATAATAGTATGATATAATCAAATAAGGCTTCTCCTTGAGGAGAAGCTGTCAGCGAAGCTGACTGATGAGGTGTAGGTATCAATGATGCCAGCAGACACCTCATCCGTCATTTGCTTTGCAAATGCCACCTTCCCCTCAAGGGGAAGGCCTAGGTGGTTTTTGCTGTCTGAAAGGAGCGGCTATGTCTAAGACTGTTTTGATCATCGAAGATGAAAAACCCATTGTGGATATTCTGAAATTCAACCTCATGCGGGAAGGGTACGAAACCCTGGAGGCATTGGACGGTCTGGAGGGTCTGGAAACTGCCCGTGCCAAAGATCCGGATCTGATTCTGCTGGATGTGATGCTGCCGGGCATGAACGGCTTTGACATCTGCGCCACCCTGCGCAATGAGGGCTATACCTTCCCCATTCTCATGCTGACCGCCAGAGAAGAAGAGCGGGACAAGATCTTCGGTCTGGAAGCCGGTGCGGACGACTATATCACCAAGCCCTTCTCCATGCACGAACTGCTGGCGCGGGTCAAGGCCAATATCCGCCGCAGAAGCATGGATGCGGCGGTGAAGAGCGTTTCCTCGGAAAAGCTGTCCGCCGCCAATGTGACCATCGACCTTTCCTCCATGACGGTGTACCGGGACGGTGCAGCCGTGGAGGTTTCCCAGAAGGAATACGACCTTCTGACCACCATCCTCTCCCAGAAGGGTAAGATCTGGACCCGGGAGGAACTGCTGGAGAAGGTCTGGAACTACGATTACTACGGCGATACCCGGACCGTGGATGTGACGGTGCGGCGGCTGCGGGAAAAGATTGAATCCGATCCCGGTGAGCCTGCCGTCATCAAGACCAAGCGGGGCGTGGGCTATTTTGCCGGCGAATAAACCCGGAAAGGAGGGACTTTGATGCGGTCATTGCGAACAAAAATGGTCATGATACTGGTGCTGTTGATTTTGGCGCTGATGACGGTCATCGGCTCCTTCCTCATCAACGGTGTCGGCAACTATTATATTGATGATTTCTATGCCAAAATGGAGCAGCCCTTCTCCCAGCAGTTTATTTCCCAGCTGCAGGGAATCGCCGCCAGAGGCGGTGTTTCGGAAATGAAGCAGCTGCTCATGGCCCAGGCGGACTTGGGCATCGATCTGAACCAGCGGAATGTGTACATTCTCGACGGCGACTCCGGCGCGGTGCTGGACAGCTCCAACCAGACCTATTCCGTTTCCATCACCCCCAACATCCTTTCCGCCATGAAAGGTGAGGTGGGCATGCGGGGCTCTGTGGCATCCAATACCATGGATCTGGCCGTGCCCATTGACGGCGGCGAGGACCATCAATACATTGTATATATATTGGACAACAAACTGACGGTGGATGAACTGACCAACGAGGTCTTTGCCATCATCCTCCAGTCTTTGGTGCTGGGTCTGGTCATCAGTGTGATTTTGGCATTTTTGCTGTCTCAGATTCTGATCACCCCCATCCGGGCACTGACAGAAGGCACCCGGCAGGTCGCAGCCGGCGATTTTACCCAGAAACTGGCAGTCACCGGCCGTGACGAGATCGGTACGCTGACCAAAAACTTCAACCACATGGCAAGAGTGCTGCAGAACACCATTTCCGAGGTGGAAAACGAGCGAAACAAACTCTCCACTCTGTTTCTGCACATGACCGACGGCGTGGTGGCCTTTGACCACAAGGGCAAGGTCATCCACTGCAACCCCGCCGCCACCAGAATGCTCTCCAGAGGTCTGGATACCACTGCCTCTTTTGACGAAGTGTTTGGAGAGGAAGCCTCCTTTGAAGAACTGCTGGGGCTGAAGCACTCGGAATTTCTGGAACGGCAGAAGCGGGCAGGTGAGCGGGAACTGGAGCTGTTCCTGGCACCGGTCAGTGCCACGGACCCTGCCGGCAGCGGCGCGCTGGTGGTCATCCACGATGTTACCGAGCAGCGAAAGAGCGAGCAGAGCCGCCGGGAATTCATCGCCAATGTTTCCCACGAACTGCGGACCCCGCTGACCAATGTGAAATCCTATGCCGAAACCATCATCTCCGCCGGGGACGAGCTGCCCCAGGAACTGCGGAGCAACTTTATGGGCGTCATCGTCAGCGAAGCCGACCGCATGACTCGTATCGTCAAGGACCTGCTGACCCTCAGCAAGTTCGACTACGGCAAGATGGAAATGAATATTGCCCGGTTCTCCTTTGCCGAAGCCGTGGGCAATGTCTATAAGGCTGTGGCGCTGGATGCTCAGAACCATGGCCACACCTTCACTTTGGATTGTCCCGATGAACTGCCGGAAGTCAATGGTGACCGGGAGCGCATCGAGCAGGTCATTATGAATATTTGCTCCAATGCCATCAAGTACACCGCCGATGGCGGCAAGATCACCGTCACCGCCGGCACAGAAGGCGATCAGGTCTTCGTGAAGGTGGCAGACAACGGCGTGGGCATCCCCGCCAAGGATCTGCCCAACCTCTTCGAGCGGTTCTACCGGGTGGACAAGGCAAGATCCAGAGCCACCGGCGGCACGGGCCTTGGCCTTTCTATCGCCAAGGAGATCCTCAAACAGCATCACGGCGATATCCGCATCGATTCTGTCTACGGCGAGGGCACGGAAGTGACCGTTACCCTGCCCATCGCGGAGGAATAAAGCAAAAAGCACCCGAAAGGGTGCTTTTTGATGCAAAATGCAGAATGCAAAATAAGAGAATGGACTGCCAAGCAAACCTTGGCAATGCGTTTTGGTGCTATCCGCCATGATCCAGAGGAACGACAAGAAGCCGGGAGGGGGGCCATGGGGGGAGAGTGGCTATTTTGTGATGGAAACCAGAACGAAAATATTAGCAGTAACGATCACAAAATCCGGACAACGCTCTCCCCCCATGTGTCCTTTTCTCCCCATTCTTTTGTGACAAGACAAAAGAATGGGCCGTCGGAGACAAACCGCTATCGTTCACAACCAAGGGTTCCATCAGAAGGGAAGTGCTGGGTGTGTTTTGTTTTCTTGCAATGGGAGAGGTGTCTTGCAGCCATCATGCCCCCACAGTGCTTTGTAACACAACTGGCCTAATATTACAGTTATGTTACAAAACGGCTGGACCTATTGCAAAATGAAAATCCATCCGTTATGATGTGGATACAAGAATTACGGATACTATGTGTCCGGATTCAAAATCTAATTAGGAGGAAATCCAAATGAAGAACTTCCGCAAAGTTCTGGCACTGGTCCTGGTCGTTGCTACTCTGTTCAGCTTCGTCGCTATGGCTAGCGCCAAGACCCTGGAGGACTATTCCGACGCTTCCGAAGTCAAGTTCGAAGAAGCAGTTGACGTCCTCTCCGCACTCGGTATCATCAATGGTTATACCGATGGCACCTTCAAGCCCGAGTCCAACATCGAGCGTGAAGAAATGGCAAAGATGGTCGCCGTTCTGAGCAACGCCAG